>CAZPMM010000302.1:0-3628 GCA_964587405.1 uncultured Rikenellaceae bacterium | reverse complement strand
AATGCAGTTATAAATATGTTTGCCGAATACAGATTCCCTATGGATATAAAATATAAAATAAATTTTTCAGTAAACAAATATGACGGCTATACTCATATTTTCAGACCCCGGATAGAGAAGATTCATCCAAAGACGCTTCAGCCTAAATATATGACTACTCCAAGGAGTGTAACCCGTTCAAATAACAGCAATCTGAATACAAGTTTCTTTCAGACTCTGAACTGGACAAAAAAAATTGCAGATCATCACGATGTTAATCTTTTGTTTGGTTTTAGCATGGAATCTTTCTATAATTCAAATTTCAATGCCTATATTGAAGGATTTCTGGGAGATGAACTACCGGAACTGAATGCCGGCACAATCAATAAAGATGTGGGTGGTACATCTTCAAAATCAACACTTATGTCATATTTCGGCAGGGTGAATTATACTCTTTCAGATAAGTATCTTTTTGAGTTCAACTTCCGTTATGATGGCTCTTCCCGTTTTGCACCAGGTCGTCAGTGGGGGTTGTTTCCTTCTTTATCAGCAGGTTGGCGCATTGCCGAGGAGGCGTTTATGGAAAATATTGAAACAATCAGCAATCTTAAATTAAGACTCTCATGGGGACAATTGGGAAATCAGCAGATTTCGCTCTATAGTTTTCTGAATCAAATAAATATTAACCAGGGGACAACATTTAATAATCAAAATGTAGCTGGAAGTGCAGTCACTACATTATCTGATCCGGATATTTCATGGGAAACAACTACTATTTCAAATATTGGTTTGGACTTAGGCTTATGGAATGACAGACTGGAATTTAATTTAGATGTTTTTAATAAAGTTACTACAGAAATTCTGGCACGGATTAATATACCTGGTCAGGTGGGAGATCTTACAGGGCCAATCACAAATCTATATGGTATGTCAAATAAAGGATTTGAATTAAGTGCTGCTCATCGCAATACAATCGGAAAATTAACATATAGAATTGGTGGCAGCATTGCATATGTTGATAATAATGTAGATTATTTAAGTGGAGACATTCAATATACGACAAATGCTTATGGAAGGATATCCGTTATCCAGGAAGGCTATCCCGTTAATTCCTGGTATTTATATGAGGCAGAGGGAATTTTTCAAACCGAAGAAGAAATCGCCAATCATGCATTTCAACATACAAGGACATCTCCCGGTGATATAAAGTACCGTGACATAAACGATGATAAGGTGATTGATGGAAAAGATATGAGGGTTATGGGAAGATCAGTACCTAAATATACTTATAGTTTTAATATGAATGCTGATTACAAAGGATTTGATATGGATGCATTCTTCCAGGGGGTTCAGGGTATTGATATTTATCCTTGGCATAATGTTTCCTGGCCGCTTTTTAACGGAGCAGGAATTACCAAATATCAGCTTGCAAATTCATGGACACCTGAAAATCCGGATGCACCATTACCAAGGCTTTCTTTATATAAGAGAGGAACCCAGATAAATGCACAAAATTCAACTTTCTGGCTAAAAGATGCATCCTATTTAAGATTAAAAAACATCCAGATAGGCTACACTTTACGTGATGAATGGACAAGCCGGATCAAGATAAGCAAGATAAGAGCGTACATAAATGCCCAAAATTTGTTAACCTTTTCAAAATACAAGGTTACAGATCCGGAAAAAAATATCCTTGGTCAGAATATTTTTGATTATCCTACTACGAAAATATTTACTATAGGCTTAAACCTGGTTTTTTAACAGTTTAAATTAGACGCAATGAAAAATATCATATTTAGAGTAATAACACTTTTGCTAATATGCCATATTTATTCCTGTGAAACGGATTATTTGATTACTACCTCAACCGACACATATAATGAAGCTAACTGGTGGCAGACAGAATCCCAGGCCATCTCTTCAATAAACGGATGTTATGCTGTTCTCCGGTCTTCAGGGATTTATAATTACAGAGAAGATAACCTTACACCGAACAGCTATGGCATGAGTACAGAAATACAGCTTGCCCAGGGGGAACATAATTCTAGTAATTACGATTATTTTATCGACTGCTGGGACCGGAATTACAGAGGTATTGGCAGGGTAAATACTGTACTGGATAATATTGACAGAGTCCAAATGGATGGTACTCGTAAGGCAAAAATCAAAGGAGAAGCTTATTTCCTGCGAGCATTTTTCTATTCAAACCTAGTAAACTATTTTGGAGGTGTTCCTTTAATCCTGAAATCTCCGAATTTTACCGAACAGGGTAATTTGCCACGAAATTCCCGTGAGGAAGTTATTACACAGATATTGGTTGATCTTGATAATGCCTCTTCAGTTCTACCCATTTCATACACAGGTACTGACATAGGTCGTGCTACTAAAGGTGCTGCATTGGGACTTAAAGCAAGAGTTCTGTTGTACAATAATAGATGGTCAGAAGCGGCAGCAGCAGCAAAAGCTGTTATGGACCTGAATTATTATGTATTGTTCCCAAATTACAGAGGTCTCTTTATGGTGGAGAATGAAAACAATAAGGAGGTAATTTTTGATGTTCAGTACAGCTCTCCCGATTACACTTCTTCAATGGATATCGGCATTGAATCACAAATGGGTACTTCCCCTACTCTTGATCTGGTCAATAGTTATCTGATGATAGATGGAAAAACTACACAGGAATCAGAACTGTACGATCCGTTGCATCCTTATGAAAACAGAGATCCGAGGCTTCATCAGACAGTTGTAATCCCTGGTTATATGTACTTGGGCAGGATTGTACCTGATGGAAAATATTACAGCACCGAGTTTGGGTATAAAAAGTATACATCATATAAAGATGATGTTGCCGAACCACAAAATTCCAAGACTGAAATAAACTATATTCTCATACGGTATGCAGATATTTTGCTGATGTATGCAGAGGCACAGAATGAAGCTGTCGGACCTGATGAATCAATTTATACTGCATTGAATATGATACGAGAACGTGCCGGGATGCCAGATATTCCTGAAAGCTTATCAAAAGACCAGATGAGAGCAGTAATAAGGTTTGAACGGCGGATTGAATTAGCCAGCGAAGCACTATATTACAACGATATACGCAGGTGGCGTATTGCTGAAGTGGTAAATAACGGAAATGTTTATAGCAGATTGGGCAAAGTGGTTCAGAGACGGATATTCAATGCCGGCAGGGATTATTTATGGCCAATTCATGATATAACCAGGCAGGAAAATCCAGCACTTGAACAAAATCCAGGTTATTAAACTGAAGAATGTTGTTTTCCTGATACATTCTTAAGTCAATTTGAGATTAGAGGAAATAGAAGATTTATAATAGGTGGTGTATTTGTAAAGTGATTAGTACTATTGTTTAAGTAACAATCACTATTATTACACTTTCGACCTCCGGGATAACAGGACCTTTAATAAAATATTACTTTTGGCAGGTGCATCTGCACGAATGGTAAGCACTGTATGGCGACCGCAATCGCTTGCTGAAGCCAAGGTAATCTGCCCATTTTCACAGATATAATTTCCTGCAGGCATAACAACAGTTGTATGGATGCCAGGGAAAGCTTCTTTGAGGTCGTTTGTAACAGTGATGGTAACTTCAGGACTGATGTCATCAGCCTGGGATGTGCCTTCA
>CAZPMM010000301.1:0-3633 GCA_964587405.1 uncultured Rikenellaceae bacterium | reverse complement strand
GAAATCATATTTAATTGATTTCATTTTCAGATTTTTTTCTAAGAAAATTAAGATGGCTTATCACAAATCTGATGTCGGTCCAGGAAACCTTTTCTCCCAGAGCTTCTTTGACCGGGCTCATTTTAATATCTTCGCTTCCCATAATCTGGCCGGTGATCAGTTCAATAATCTCAGGTAATACTAATTTATCTATAGGAATTTCACCCGCATCCACATAATGTGCCAGATGTCCTTCTATAGTGCTATTACTCAGGCCTCTTTCCTCAGCTATCTGTGTAATTGTCTTACCTTCCATGAAGAGATTGAAACTTATTTTCTTAGTGTCTTCCTTTAGCTTTTTTTCTTCCTTTTTCTCAACGGGAGGTATATCGGAAACTTCGATATTTTCCCTGGTGCAATATGATATAATGATGTCCAGAAGCTCTTTGCCATATTTTTCTGATTTCTTTGTACCCATACCTTTTATTTTCATAAGTGCAGGCAGTGACTGGGGTACTAAATTTGCCAGAGCAACCATGGTTTTCTGGGGCAGTATCATGTAATGGCGGAGACCGGTTTCCTTTGCTTTATTATTACGCCATTCTTTCAGCTGTTGTAATAATGATGGATTTTTAATTATTCCTGATGTATCTTCGGCAGAGGTGGTTCGTGACGCTCTGGCTTCAGGAATATCAAGTGCCGACTTTGCCCTTGCATCAAGATATCTACAAATCTCAAAGCCTGACTTAACGGCATTAAAACAGGCCAGCTTTATGATGCCTTCTTTTCTTGTCCGGTCCAAAGCCCCGGAAACTGATTTGAGGATTGTTTTGTTATCTGTTTCAACAATAAAACCAGTCAGTAATTCTTTAAGGTCAACTTCGAGTTTATCCGAGAAATAGACAGCTGCTTTTTTTATTCTTTCCTGAAGGATATTATTTGATTCAACATCAGGCTTCCCGTTTTGCAGGAATGACATTTGAAGCTGAAACTTTTCGGATACTTCAACAATATCTTTCCTGGTAGCAGCTAATATAGTTTCAAGCCCGTGACGAGGATTTCCCAATAGCTTGTCACCGTGTTCATCGACCAGTTTAATACAATAATTAAGCATGTTTATCAGGGAAGAAAAATCGAAAAGCTCTGAAAGCAGTTTCCTCTGGTATTCTTTTTTTGATTCTGCAAGCTGGTTCCGGTCGGGTTGATTCCTGGCCGGATCATTGATAAAGTCAGAAACTGCAGTATTCTCAATCAGGCTCTGTTTTCCTATCTGGCTGCTAAGTACAAGTCCTTTCATGTTCCGGCACCTGCTGAGAGCTACATACACCTGTCCGTGTGCAAAAGCAGCTCCTGCATCAATAACAGCCCTGTCGAAAGTGAGCCCCTGGCTCTTATGAATTGTTATTGCCCAGGCCAACCTGAGAGGATATTGTGTAAATGTTCCAATTACTACTTCTTCAATCTCTTTAGTATCATTATTAATGGAATATTTCACATTTTGCCATTCGGCCATCTCAACCCTAATATTGAAATCATCTCCAGGACATTTAACAACAATTACATCATCTGCAAAATATTTCACCGTTCCTATTTTGCCGTTAAAGAAAAGTTTGTCTTTTGATAAATCATTCTTTACAAACATTACTCTGGCTCCGACCTTCAGTATCAGTTCTGCAGCAACAGGATATGATAGTTCCGGGAATTCATCTTTAATTATGGCTGTGAACGAATAGGTTTTGCCTGGTAATTTCCCGAGCTTTGAATCATTTATTTCCTGAGCCTGGTAATTATGAGTTGTAAGAGTGATATAGCCTCCTCCGGAATCAGGATCAAAATCAGGAATATATTTTTTGTTCAGTTCTGTTAACATATCCTGATCCACATTATTTTCGCGTATCCTGTTGAGCAGGTCAATGAAGAACTGATCATCCTGTCTGTAAATATGTTTCAGTTCAATAGTCACAAAGTCGGTGCTGCAAAGGGCTTTACTTCCAAAGAAAAAAAATGAATCATAATATTCACCGATTATTTTCCGGTCTTCATCTTTTACAACCGGTGCAAGCTGCTGAAGATCACCGATCATGAGCAGTTGCACCCCGCCAAAGGGCTTAAAAATGTTCCTGTATCTACTCAATGCTGAATCAACAGCATCAAGCATATCAGCCCTTACCATACTTATTTCATCAATAATAAGCAGATCAAGACTTTTGATTATGTTGATCTTTTCACGGCTCATTTTATATCCTGGGAAGTCATTCCGGTCTGTCCGACTATCACGATTGTAATCCGTAAGGTAAAATGAAGGTATATAAGGATGTAATGGCAATTGGAAGAATGAATGTATTGTAACACCTCCGGCATTTATTGCAGCCACTCCTGTAGGAGCAACAACTATCATCCGTTTCGGGGATATTTGTTTCAGGTCTTTCAGGAATGTAGTTTTTCCCGTACCCGCTTTTCCCGTAAGAAAGATGTTACGATTTGTATATCTTACAAAATCAAATGCTAACTGAAGATCCTGGTTTGTATCAGTTTCCATAACGAAAAATTGTAAGTTGACGTTGCGGATTGCGTGCGATTGTCCCACCCGGAGGACGAAAGACAATCGGACATTAATCCGGCTAACAACACCGTACAGACCCCACAATGCAATTCGCAAAATGTCAGGGCATGCCGTTTAATTCTTTTTCCCGAATTATTTTGTTTATATGTTAATTAGTTGATTATAAGATAATAATGTTTGTCTTAAAATACCTGTTTCTCTATTTTCCTTAATAAGAAGTAAAAATATAAATATATCTGTTACAGCATGAACCCTGATTCAAAATCCGGATATTTTGATCCCCTTTGAATCGACAAATAAACTCGTGTGGTATTTCAAGAATTTATGGTCTCATAATAATTCTGGCAAGTTAAAGGATATTTATTGCCGGATTAATTGCTTATTTATTTCTTTGCAGAAACTATGTATTTATGCAAAAGCCTTTAAAAAAAGATAAAGTACCGTTCTCATCCAGGCCTTCCTCCATGAGTCTTGATGAATGGCAAACTCAACTCAGAAAACAATATGCTGTAGATCAGCATTTCAAGATAAAGAATATTGGCGACCACCCGTTTTTTTCCGACTTTGAGGTGTTTAATCCGGAATCCAGGAATACTTACAAGGTTTCAATACGTGATAACATAAAAAGCTTTCATTTCTGCAACTGCCCGGATTTCACAATTAATAACCTGGGAACATGTAAACACATAGAATATGTACTTCAATATTTTGAGAAATATAAAAAATACAAAAAGTATTTTTCTGCAAGGCAGAAAAACGGTTACTCTTCATTGAGCGTTTTTTACGGTCAGGAAAGAAAAATAAGACTTAAAAAAGCTGATTCCATTCCGGTTTTTGAAAATGAAGAGCTCTTTTTCGACGAAGATGGCTTTCTGTTTCCCTCCAGATTATCAGAATTGGGTTCCTTTATACAAAAAGCTAAGCTCATTGATCCGGATATGAAGGTTTACCCGGATATTTTTGAGATGATTTCCCAACAACGTAAAGAGGAGGATCGGAAGAAACTGGTATCTGAAATTTTCCCCCGGGGCAGGGATAGCGAAATTTTTGAAGGACTGATTAATACTCGTTTATATCCTTACCAGAAGGAA
>CAZPMM010000300.1:0-3657 GCA_964587405.1 uncultured Rikenellaceae bacterium | reverse complement strand
GGTTGTCCGTAAACAGTGCATGATGAGGAGAACACAAGAGCAGGAATGGAAAAAGATCTCATTGAATGGAGAAGATTCATTAGTGAAAGCAGATTGTTCCAGTAATAGTCCAGAGGTTTGCTAACTGACTCACTGACAGCTTTGTAAGCAGCAAAATGAATTATGGCATCAGCCGGATGATATTTTTTCAGGCAGTTTTCAAGCTTTGAACGGTCACAGAGATCAAAAATCTCAAGATGTGGTGTTGTACCGCTTATCTGTCCTATTCTGCCGGCAACTTCTGCTTCCGAATTGTAAAGATTATCAATCAGGATCACTTCAAAACCTTCCTGTATAAGCTCTACAGCAGTGTGTGAACCTATATATCCTGTTCCTCCTGTAACAATTATCCTCTTTTTCATCATTATATCAGTTTTAATACTAGTTATTTATCAACTTGTCAGATGCTTTTCAGTATGGGATGATAATTACCCTGAAGGCCTATTGGTCTGGCGTTTCTGATCGTATAAGCTGTTATAACCGATTGTCTGACTTCATCCAGTCCGAATCCTCTCCCTTCAATTATCTCTCTGTATGTAGCGGTGTGAAGATCGGTAAAGCCTTCGCTGAATTCAACTTCTTCTCCTTCCACTGTTACAGATCTGAATGTCCTTTGTCCATTTTCCTTAAATTCCTTTGGAATGTCATCGAAATCAAGGCTCAGGAACCATCTTACCCTTGCATTTTTCAGTTCAAGGTAACCACCGGCCTTATTATATTCAGAAATATTCACAACATTGTTTTTGACTTCGCCGAATATCCAGCCGAGCATGTCAAAGAAGTGTATCCCTATATTTGTAGCTACACCACCTGATTTCTGAATATTTCCTTTCCATGAAATATAATACCAGTTCCCACGGCTGGTTATATAAGTAAGATCAACATCATAAACTTTATCTTTCGGTCCATTTTCGATCTTTTTCTTCAGTTCAGCGATTTTAGGATGCAATCTGAGCTGAAGAACCGTATTAATCCTTTTTCCGGTTTCGTTTTCTATTATCTGAAGAGCATCCACATTCCATGGATTAAGAACGATTGGTTTTTCGCAGATCGCATCAGCACCATGCTTTAATGCAAACCTTATATGTGAGTCGTGAAGGTAATTTGGTGAGCAAATACTTACATAATCGATCTTTGTCCCTGATCTTTTAAGTTTATCAAAATGCCTGTCAAAACGTTCAAATTCAACGAAAAAATCACTTTTGGGGAAGTAGCTGTCAATAATCCCCACACTATCAAAAGGATCGAGAGTTGCCAGAAGGTTATTTCCTGTTTCTTTAATGGCTTTCAGATGTCTGACTGCTATATATCCTGCGACACCTATCAGACCAAAATTTTTTGGATCCGGATTCATTTTATATCAAAAATTATTATTGATCTTGTTTTGAAATTTTTGTAACCACATTATTTTCAAGCCGGTATCTTTCCAGGCTTTCCGGGCAGACAGCATAACCCTGTGCATCGAACTTAAGCTTATGACCGTATTCGCTCATCCATCCGGTCTGCCTGGCAGGATTACCTATAACCAGTGCATATGGTCTTACATTTCTGGTCACAACAGCTCCTGCTCCCACAAAAGCAAAGCGGCCTATAATGTTGCCGCAAATAATTGTTGCATTCGCTCCTATTGAGGCTCCTTTCTCTACTATGGTTGTCTTATAACTGTCCTTACGTACAATCTGGCTTCTCGGATTTATAATATTTGTAAATACCATAGAAGGACCCAGGAAAACATCATCATTACAAATAACTCCCGTATAAATTGAGACATTATTCTGGACCTTGACATTTTTCCCGAGTTTCACTTTCGGTGAAATGACCACGTTCTGACCGATATTACAGTTTTCTCCTATTTCGGCGCCGGTCATAATATGGCTGAAATGCCATATTTTTGTTCCTGCACCAATTTTACATCCTTCATCGATCACTGCAGTTTCATGAGCGAAGAATTCTTTTTCCATAATTCTTATGCATTATTTAAATATTCAATAATGTTTTTGGAAATATAGTCAAGCTGTTGCTGTTCAAGGTCGGGATGCATCGGCAGTGAAAGAACTTCACTGCATAATGCCGATGTTACCGGGAAATCATTTTCGCTGTAACCAAGATACTTGTAGGCATTTTGTGAATGGAGTGGTCCCGGATAATAAACCATTGAAGGAATTTTTTTATCAGTAAGATATTTCCTGAGTCCATCTCTTTTTCCATCCCTGACCCTTACCGTATACTGATGAAATATATGAGTTGAAAATCTACTTCGTTCAGGAGTGATTATTGATCTGCATCCTGTGAAAGCTTCATCATAATAATCTGCAGCATAAATTCGTGATTTATTGAACTGGTCCAGATATTTCAATTTTACATTTAAAATGGCTGCCTGTATAGTATCAAGCCTTGAATTTACACCTATATAATCGTGATGGTATTTCACCTTCATTCCATGGTTGGCGATACTCCTTATTTTTTCGGCCAGTGCAGGTTCGCTGGTGTATAACGCTCCTCCGTCACCGTAACATCCCAGGTTCTTTGAAGGGAAAAATGATGTTGTTCCTATTGTTCCTATCGTACCAGCTTTTTTCCTTGTACCGTCTGAAAAGATATAATCAGTTCCGGTAGCCTGTGCAGCATCTTCAATAATAAACAGATCATATTCCCGGGCTGTTGCTGAAAGGCTTTCCATATCCGCACACTGGCCGAACAAGTGGACAGGTACTATTGCTTTTGTACGGGGAGTCACAGCTTTTTTTACCTCAGAGGGAGATATATTATAGGTGAAAGGATCGGGATCAACAAATACCAGCTTTAAGCCAAGAAGGGCAACAACTTCAACAGTGGAAATAAATGTAAAATTTGTTGTAATTACCTCATCACCTGGTTTAAGCCCCAACGCCATCATTGCAATCTGAAGTGCATCAGTTCCGTTGCCACATGAGATAACATGATCAATACCAAGATATTTTTGAAGACTTTCTTCAAAAAATTTAACGTCCCGGCCTTTGATAAATGCTGAAGATTCCAGGACAGATCTTATTGCATTATCTATTTCACCCGATAATTTCCGGTACTGGGCTTTCAGGTCGACCATCTCTATTTCTCTCATCAGGACAGATTTTTCGAATTACGAAGATAGTGATTTTAAGCTAATCGTTATAATCTAAACTTGTAAATGACTATCTCCGTGTCCTGACAACTTCCGGAACCCTGTGTAATTTATGTATATCTTCAACAGGCTTTTCCCAATAAACCGGAGCAGGTTATGTAATAAGATAAGCTGAGAACTTACACAGAAGTTCTGCAGATTAACGGAGCTCAAATGGGGTTTAATAATATAATTGAATTTAATCGTGATATTTCAGAAATTTCTTATTTTTGTAATGAAAGTTAAAATCAGAAATGGATATTACACCTTTCATACGGGAACTGTTATTCAGCCATGATTGTGTCATTGTGCCGGGTTTTGGTGGATTTATCGGCAATTATGTCTCAGCACGTATGGATAAAGCCACATCTGTTTTTTATCCTCCTGTAAAACAAATATCATTCAACAGGAATTTAAGAAAAAGCAAATTAACTTCAGCACTTGCACAAATTGAAGGAATCGGAAAAAGCAGAGAACTT
>CAZPMM010000299.1:0-3672 GCA_964587405.1 uncultured Rikenellaceae bacterium | reverse complement strand
GTCGCTTTTTGCAGCCCGGATTGCGCTTAATTCAGGCAATTTTAACAAGTCTTCCGGATTCTGTCTATTATTCTGCCACATAAGTATAATATCAGGATTATATTCCAATAAAACTTCTTTGTTTATAATGACATGTTCCATAGGAATCCTGCACGCATTTTTTGCACCTGCCAGTTCTATCAGATCATTAACTGTGCTTGTTGTTCCTGATGTTTCAAGCAATCCCTGCGACCACATAAAATATACAGACTTTTTTTCATTAATATCCGCCACCTTTCCGGATAATTCCTTAACTACAATTTTTGTAAAGTTTATAATTGAGTCTGCCTTATCCTTTCTGTCAGTTAATATGCCGAGATCAGATATCTCCTTGTATACGTCTTCAAAACTTTTAATAAACACTGCATAAACAGGAATGCCTTTTTCTTCAATTGCATCAATTGATTCACTTTGTGAGGCCCATATAATAACTAAGTCAGGGTTCAGTGAAACAATACTTTCAAGATTTATAAAGTCCCAGTTCCCAGCTGTTGGAAGAGTTTTAGCTGATATTCTTTCATCTAAAAGAGCATATTGGGGGAAGGTCCCCTCATTATATACTCCTGTTGATATTCCGACTACCTGGGAGTATGCATCAAGCATATATAATCCCGATAAAGCACTTTCAATAAGGCATACTATCCGGGACGCCGGCTGTTCCAGCACTACTTCTTTTCCCCTGAAATCAGTTACTTTTAAATTCTCGTCTGACTCATCCTTATTTGTGATCAGTTGCCCACATCCTGCTATAATAAGAAATGACAGAAAAGGTATAACTATTTTATACAAACTCTCATCATTAAAATGTTGACCTTAATCCAATCATCATCGAAAATCCCGTATTTCTGAACTGCCATGGCATCTCATACCTGTTATTGGTAATATTATAGAACTGACCAAAACATTCAACTTTATATTTTTCTGTTTTTTTCAGCTCCTGAGACAAATTTGCATTCAACAAAGCCCCTGTTTTGAAATAATTTCGGTTTGTTTCGTCACTGCTGTCATAAATGCCATCAACATAATTAAGATAAGTGTTGAGATGAAGGCCAAATTCAGTGGAAACATTGATTCCGGCATTTACTACATGTTCGGGTGCGAAAGGAACTGATCCTCCTTCATTTACACTGCTTTTAATAAATGTATAATTAGCAAACCACTGGATATTTTTCGATGTATTCTGTGCAATTTCCAGTTCAGCACCCGTAGAAGTTGTTTCACCTGCATTGACTGACCGGGTCTGGGATGGGTTCTGGCTCACAACGTTGTCTATTATTGCATCTGTAATGGCAATGTGAAACACTCTTGCTGTCAGCTTAAAATCAGAAGGCAGGTAAGCATCTGCCCCTAAATCAATTCCCAATCCCGATTCAGGTTTAAGATCAGGATTTGGTAACTGACCGTTTCTGCCCGGGACTCCCTGATCAGAAAGACTAATTGTACCACCTGTCTGTTTCAGGCTGGCAGGCATAAAACTGTTGCCTGCATTTGCATATAAAGAAATATTGTCGGTGGCATTAAACTTTATTCCTGCACTCCAGATAAAGCTCTGCCAGTCTTTCGAATTACTCGCCGGAGCACCTCCGTCGATCAGCTCGATATTGTTTCTGATAAAATTATATCTCAAACCTCCCCTTAGAATCAGCCTGTCAATATGGTATTCTTCCTGTGCATAAAAGCCAATTTGTTGTGCAGATGACTTATTGCCATACAATTCATATCCCTTGAGAGCATCAGTCCATGTAAAATAACTTGCACCCTGATAATCCGTTCCTGTTATGAAAAGGTTCTCTTTGCCATGTTTAACAGTAAGAGCAATATCTGCAGGCACAATATTCTGTGTTACCCCATTGTTTGATTTCAAAGTATCAATCGTACCGTAATTGCTTTCCTGCCAGGTTCTGAAATATTGCCTGATACCTGCATGTGCCTGTAAATTCACCTTTTCAGTCAGGTCCACAGAATACCCTGCATTTATTAATCCATAATCATGGTCAAATCCCCTGTAAACTCTTCCCGCATCACCGGAATGGAAAGTTTTATTGAATAATAATGAAACCTTCTGGTTTTTTTCACCTGAAGGATACCAGGTCATATTCCCAAATGCTTTCGTTTTAGTATACTCAGGATTCTTATGCATATTCAGCCAGGAATTGGGAGTTCCATAATTGGTGTAATCCGAACTCTCATATGATATCCCACCGAAATAGTTGAAATTATTGAAATTGCCCTGATGGTACAGTTGCCCGTTGAAAGTATTGTATGAACCATAAGATGAAGAAACCGATGTCAGAGGTTTATCAATCTTTTCTTTAAAAATGACATTGACAGTACCGGCAAGGGGGCCCTGATTACCGGCAAAATCCTGTGAAAGATAATTCGGATACAACACAGAAGCTGCACCTCTTTGTACTTCTATTCTGTCTACAGCCATCAGGTCAAGATTCATAGGATCAACAAATGCATCGACTGGCAATCCCTGAAGCATATATGTGCTGTATTTTGTTCCAATTCCACCGTAAGTTCCCCAATTTGCATCATTTCGTGATAAGGCACTTACCGAGGCTCCAGGTTTATACATAATAGCCTCTGCAAGGTTACGGTTTCCTGACACAATGGTGCTTATTGTCTTGCTGTCGATAATGTCAATTTTCTGTGTTACGTTACCGACTGACTGAGGAGTCTTTGAACCGGTAACAACAACTTCCTTTAAAGAAATTGTATCAACAAGGCTAACCTGAGCATATAGAGGCATAACTATCGTTGAAAATATGCCTGCAAAAAAAATCTTTATCGTTTTCATATTATTCATAGTGTTACTTTTTAATAAATTGTGTTACTCATATCTAAAAAAAATTATTCTGCCTTACTCATGACTAATTTTCCATGAATTACCCCCTTTGTTCCCAAAACTTTATCGGAAAGCTTTGTTAATCTTTTTGAAATGCCTTTTACTGCAATAATCTCAAGACAGATTTCATGTCCTAAATGAAAATGCTGAGATGATAAAATCACATCAAGATACTCATGCTGTATGCGATTTAATTTTCCAATAATGTCGCCTTCATGATGGTTATAAACCAATACGATTGCACCTGCAACAACATTGTTACACTTCCATTTCTTTTCAACTATATATTTTTCTATCAGCGCTCTGATAGCCTGAGAACGGCTTGGAAAACTGTTGTCAACAACATATTTGTCAAGTTCCTTTAAAAGGCTCTCTTCCAAACTTACTCCGAAACGACTTATAGCCATTCTTTCATTATTCTTAGATTCGCCTTATCCTTAATACGAGCATGGTACTTTTCAGATAAATCGAGCCACAAAAATAACAATTTTACATTGTTATACGATTAACAATTAAAAATTCCGACCTGTCTTTATAAATAACAGATTATCAGGTTTTTTATTGACAAACCATCCACCCTATTGACTGCATCAATAAGCATATGGACTTTCATTCCGCCTTTCTTCTTTCCGTCTCCCCCGGGAACACATTTTAAAATATCACTGAATAACCATATGGTTGTGGAATCGATAACAAGCCCTCATTAATAGTCAGTCCAAAATTCCGGCTGTTTGACTATTTTTTTCCGTAATTTCATCCATGATAAAACCAAATTACAACAT
>CAZPMM010000298.1:0-3679 GCA_964587405.1 uncultured Rikenellaceae bacterium | reverse complement strand
GGATAAATTCACTTCTATGGTAACAGTAACTGCATCAATACCCGCAACGGAACTGGCGAATGTTCTTACTAACATAATAATTAGTTTATTAGCACATCAGGAAATACTGTACCAAATATAAAAAAAGCAGCAGAAAAAACAAAAGAAAACTTTTTATCTGATCAATCCTTAAAAGTATCATACACTCTTCTTTAGCTTTTATGGCAGAATTTATAGCATCTTGTATTCCTTTTTTGGTAGCCATATGATAATTTGCAAAAGAATGCCCGTGATCTTAAGGTTTGCAAATCCTGGCAGTTTTACCGGTCCGTATCTCTTTGCCCCCAATGATCAGGGAAATATCTGTTACACTGTTATTCTGAAACTTCAGCTCCTCTTCAAGCAATCTCCTTTCACAACTTCATAAAATATGCTTAGTATCTGTTAACTGTCAATTCAGGTAGAATGAAAGACAAGCCGGTCATAGTTCGAAGACCGTATTTTACACACGAAACCCATAAACACCTTGTATATAAATAATAAAAGTTAATTCAAATAGTTTGATAATGGGAAGAAGCTTGCTTAAATTTGAAAACAATAATTCTGACATTATTATCCATGTGAAAAAGAAAAAACTTTCATATATCAGAATAATCAATTTTTTCCTGATTCTGTTCACCCTGTATTCATGCAGTACAAAAGATATATCTGTTGTTACAACAGAAGAAGTAACAGCTGTAACAAGTATGTCGGCAAAGACCGGTGGAATCATTACAGACGATGGAGGCGCCAAAATAACTGAAAAGGGGATTTGCATTAATACAACAGGTAATCCGACGGTAAGGAACCAGAGAACTATCAACGGAACAGGATCGTCAGTTTTTACAAGCGATCTTATAATACTTGCTCCGAATACATATTATATATAAGGGCGTATGCAAGGAATAAAGCCGGAACAGGATACAGTGACCAGAAGGAATTTTATACTCTTCCCATGGTATTCGGCAGTGCAGAAGATAATGAAGGTAATGTTTTTGGATAAACAATAATAATGCTTCCGATAACCTCAGCGGATTTACCGCCCTCCCGGGAGGCGAAAGGGTTAACGGGAACTTCATTTCTATCGGTATTGCAGGAGCCTGGTGGACATTAACTCAGAGTGACTCTGAAAATGCACTCTTACGGGAACTGGATAACCGGATTATAGAGATATTGCGTGGATTTTCCACTAAAAGCTGCGGTCTTTCAGTCCGCTGTATAAAGAATTAAATATCTACGTATTATAATACATATTAATTTAAGATTTATCAGCCGTCCCTGATAGCTCATTATAATAATTCACAAACCTAAATTGATTTTTTATGGAAGAAAATGAAAAAAAAGCGCCGGAAGAACCTGAAAAAGAAGGTTTACTGGACAAAGCAAAAAAACTCTATGAAAAGGCCGACGATTTCATAGATGACAAAGTTGAAGATCTGAAGAAGACAAAAGCATTTGAAAAGGTATCTGATGCTCTGGATAAAGCGGGTGATTTTGTCGAAAACAAGATTGACGAGATAAGATCGGGTGAAGCCAAGGAAAAACTCAAGAAGCTGGCTGATAAAACTGAAGACAAGGCAGAAGAAGCTGTATCAAAAGCCAAGGAACTGGGTAAAAAGATTGCAGGGAAAGTGGCTGATAAATTTGACGATATTGCAGATGACATCAGGAGTAAGACCAAAGATCCGGAAGAACCTGAAACAGCATAATAAAAACAATTTCCCCCTGTATTGCAATTAAGCAACGGCAGGGGGAAAATTACATTTTAAAAGATTAATATCCCGGATTCTGGGGGAATTCAGCATCGACGTTCAGGTCGATTTGTGTCTGCGGGATGCACCATCTTATGTTATGAGGTTTAATAAATGCTCCAGGACACATAGGGTTATCGTTATATTTAAGGACTCTTTCAATAAGTTTTCCTGTACGGCGCAAGATTAGAAGCCGCCACTCCTCTCCGTATAATTCTCTGGCTCTTTCGTCGAGTATATAATCGATATTACAGTCGGCTGCATCAACGGGAGTTGCATTTGCCCTGTTTCTGACCACATTAACATCGGCAGCTGCTAGATCAGGTCTGTTTATGCCAAGATACGCTTCGGCACGGAGCAACAATGTTTCAGCAAAGCGAAGAGCATACCAGTCCTTATGTGTAATTCCTCCACCTGCCCTGTTTGGCTGTAGGAAATAATTACACGGGTCGTGGAATTTTAAATGTATCGGGAACAGGATCTTACAGGTATCAAGTATAGGATTGGGGCGCGGAGGATCATAAAGACTGAAATCTATCTTTTTCTGATGGTAAGCTGATTCGGGATTGTCATAATAGAAATTGCGTTTTATATTATGTTTTGCATTCCGGATATCATTGTTCCAGTCACTTCTCCAAATAGTATAATAAACGAAACTGGTTCCGCGGCAATTTGCAGTGGGCCGGCTCAATGTGTCGGAATAACCGGTATAGACTCCATTATACATAACTCCATTTATTGCGCGTTTCCCATCGGGAGTGAGCCCGATATCGAAATAACGGGGTCCGTAGATATATGCACTTGAAATTTGTCCTCCGCCAGTGATTATAGGTTCACATTGAATCACCCACATTGCTTCGGTATTATTAGGCAGATTATGGTTGGTGTAACCAAACAGATCATAATACGCGTCACCTGATCCGAAAATATCTTTTGCAAGCCTGTTCCCAAACCGTTCTGTCATCAATGCGTAGTTATAATCATCAATCACATGAGTTGCTGCTTCAACAGCAAGCTGGGCTTCACCCTTTTCCAGATAAGCTTCAGCGAGATAATGCCATGCAGGTCCCTGAGTGATCCTTCCGGGAGCAGCTTCTTCACCAGGCCTCGGCAAATGATGTGCAGCGAAACTGAAATCCTCAACTATCAGGTTCTGCACATCAGCAATGGGATCTCTTACAAAATCGGCTTTTGCGCTGTTTACAGGTTCTCTCAGAAGAGGGACATCTCCGTATGTAGAAACAAGGTAACGATATGCAAACGCTCTGAAAAATTTACCTTCTGCAAGGTAAAGGTTTTTACCTGCTTCTCCATCCTCAAAAACAGACGGATCTGCACTCTCAACCTTTTGAATAAGCACGTTCGCCCATTGAACGATCTGGTAACATGCATTCCACGGATCCACAACATTCCTCCAGATAGGTGTCATATCCTCATATGAGTTCAGATAAGAACCACCGGCAGAGGGTGACTCACCATTATAACCCAGGTCGGAGCCATGTGTCGCCCAGTTCATACAACCAAACTCCCCGTATGTGTAAAATGCAGACCTTACACGGTCGTGAAGAGCTGTTACACCCTGTAAGGCACCCTCTTCAGTCAGATAAGCATTATCCGGTGACAGAAAATCCAGAGGTTTTTCATCAAGAATACTCTCGTCGCAAGCAGATAATATGAATAACAGAAATACAGTTATAAACAAACACTTTTTTCCTGTAGTTATTATTAATTTTTCCATTTTCTTGGTTTTAAATCATAAAAATTAAATCCTTTCTATCAGATATAAAATCAGAAACTTAACCTTATACCTGCAATTATATTACGCATCAGGGGAGTATCGCTTACTCCGATCTCCGGATCCCATCCCTGCCATTTTGTCCATACATAACGATCCTTAATCGATATATATA
>CAZPMM010000297.1:0-3682 GCA_964587405.1 uncultured Rikenellaceae bacterium | reverse complement strand
AGGCATTTCTATATTAATTATTTGAGGGGAATATCCACACCCAAAGGTTTGATATTTATTGATTTTTATGAAAAAAAGCAAAGAATAAAAAATCAGAATGACAGCATAAAGTAAAGAATAATTGATATGAAAAGGATTTTTATTACAGTAACTGCACTATTGGTGTTATCCTGGGTAATGATGAGAGCTCAGGATAATTCCGGAGAGCTGAAGCTTTCGGTTAAAGAAGCGCAGGAATATGCATTAATGAATAATAAGACAGTATTATCGGCAAAATCAGATGTTCAGGCTTCAAAGGCTGCCATATGGGAAACAATTTCGGCAGCTCTTCCCCATGTCAATGTCAGCGGATCATTTATGGATAACCTGAAGCTGATGACCACACTTTTACCAGGTGAGTTTTTTGGACAACCCGGAGAAAAGATACCTGTTACATTTGGTTCCCAGTTTAATTCAAGCGGTTCCATAGAAGCGAGTCTTCTTCTTTTTAATGCACCTCTTTATATTGGTATCGAGACCACAAAACTTGCTGGTAAGCTGAGCGAAGATAATCTTCTAAAGTCAGAACTTGATACAAAGGAATCAGTGAGTTCGGCATATTTTCTTATTCTGGTCTCTGAAAAATCGCTTGAATTACTGAATTCCAATATTGATAACCTCAATGAGACACTTAAATCCACCAGGGCAATGTACAAAGCAGGTATGGCTGAAGCAACCGATGTGGACCAGATGGTTTCAAATGTAACAATGGTTGAGAACAGCAGGAGTTCTCTTGAGCGTACAATAGAACTGAACTACAATCTGCTCAGGTTTCAGCTGGGTGTTTTACCGGAAACCAGAATTATGCTTACTGAAACACTGGAAAGTCTCACCGAAAAGATTGATATCGAAGCATTATTATCGCAAGAATTCGATCATACCTGTAACATTGATTACAGACTTGTTGAAGGGCAGGAAATCATTTCATCACTTGCTCTTAAATCACAGAAGTTTTCCACACTGCCTACAATTGCAGGGTTTTACAATTATGGCACAAACGGGATGGGAGATAAACTATCTGAACTGAGATGGTTCCCAAATTCGGTAGTCGGATTACAGATATCTGTTCCGCTTTTTGCAAGCGGTCAGAGATATGCCCAGATAAAGAAAGCAAAGATAAATCTCGAAAAGGCAAAGACCACAAAAGAGATGGTGGCTGAACAGCTCCTGATACAGGAAAAACAGTTAAGATATAATCTTGTCAATGCAAATCTTCAGTATAAAAGTCAGCTCGACAATGTTGAGGTATCGAAAAGAGTTTATACCAGCGTCGAAAACAAATATAAACAAGGAATAGCCTCCAGTCTAGAACTTACACAGGCTAACAGCCTGTACCTTCAGTCTGAAAATAATTATGTATCAGCTCTTCTGAACCTGCTTCAGGCCAAAGTGGCCATGGACAGGCTGTTAAATAATCTGTAGCTAATAAGAAATTCAAATTATGAAGATAATGAAATATTTAAGAATAAATTCGTTAATAATGATCAGTTATCTGATTCTGTCAGCCTGTTCATCAAATAAATCAAAAGAAGCAGTAAAGCTCAGCGGCAGTGCAACTGACACTGAAAAAAATGCAATTCCTGTTAAAGTGATAACACTTCAGAAAACAAAGATCGCCCGTACCATTGATTATACAGCAACTGTATTGCCTTATGAAGAAGTCAATATGGCGCCATCAACACCAGGCAGAATCGATAAGATATATGTTGAAAGCGGAGACAGGGTGTCAAAGGGGCAGGAATTATTCCTGATGGACCGTACCCAGCTTTACCAGATGAGAGTACAGCTAAGCAGCCTTCATAAGGATCTTTCGCGTCTGGATACACTTCTCCTGACAGGCAGTGTGACACAGCAACAGTATGATCAGATGAAGACACAGTATGACGTACTCAAAACAAATGTTGATTTCATGGAAGAGAATACACTTCTGAAGGCACCTTTCAATGGAGTAATTACAGGCAAATACTTTGAAAATGGTGAAATGTATTCCGGAACACCGACAACACAATCAGGACGTTCGGCTATTGTTACAATAATGCAGGTCAATCCGTTGAAAGTCAATGTAGCAGTATCTGAGCAGTATTATCCTCTTGTAAGGAACGGAATGAAAGCAACTATTATTGCCGACGTTTATCCCAGTGAGGTTTTTACGGGAAGAGTGTTCAGAAAGGCTCCCATTGTCAATTCAATAACAAGATCATTCATAGCCGAAGTGGAACTTCCGAACAGGAATGACATGCTCAAGCCGGGAATGTTTGTGAGAGTATCCATGGACCTGGGCGAAGAGGAGACTTTTGTTGTTCCGGCAGCTGCTGTTCTTCTTCAGGAAGGAACCAATATCCGTTATGTTTTCACTGAAGTAAATGGTGTTGCACAAAGGGTTGAGGTAACGATCGGGAAAAGATTTGATGACCGGCTGGAAATAATTTCGAATAACCTTAAAGAAGGAGATCGACTTGTTTCAGAGGGTCAGTCAAGACTTCTGAATAACGAAAAAATTGAGATTGTAATGTAAAGTTAAAATTAGGAGTAATATTTCGTAAAATGAGTATTTACAGCGCTTCAATAAAGAGACCGGTAACGACAATCCTGATATTTGTTGCTCTCATCGTAATAGGTCTTTATTCACTTACACAGCTTCCGGTGGATCTTTATCCGGAAGTGGAATTGCCTTTTATAGGAGTTGTCACAACCTATCAGGGTGCAAGTGCATCAGATATCGAAACCAATGTAACCCGGCCAGTTGAAGATGTACTTAATTCGGTAAGTAATCTGAAGGAAATAACTTCCACTTCGAGTGACGGATTATCGGTGATTTTCATGAATTTCGAATACGGAACCAACCTTGATGAAGCATCTAATGATATAAGAAGTAACCTGAGCTTTGTTGAGAACTTTCTACCTGAAGATGCAGAGAATCCGATAATAATGAAATTTAATTCAAGTATGATGCCGATAATTTTTTATGCTATTACTGCAAAAGAAAGTTACCGGGGGCTTGAAAAGATACTGGATGAAAAGATTGTTAATCCGCTTAACAGGATTAAAGGTGTGGGTTCCGTAAATCTGGCAGGTGTCCCCGGCCGAAAAGTTTATATTGATGTTGATCCTCGTAGGATGGAAGCTTATAACCTTACCATTGAACAGGTAGGTAATATTCTCAGGGCAGAAAATCTTAATATGCCTGCAGGATATATTGAAATGGGACAAACTGATTATCCTTTGAGGATACAGGGGGAATTTCCCGGGAGTGATATCATTAAGGATATAGTGGTAAGCAGTTATAACGGCAATAATGTATACCTTAAAGATATTGCGACTGTCCGTGACACTATCCGTGAAACAAGGCTTGATACACGTATCAACGGGCTGCAGGGAATGACTCTTTTTGTTCAGAAACAGTCAGGTGCAAATACCGTGAAAGTCACAAAAGAAATTGAAAAGACGCTTAAAGTTCTTGAAAAAAATCTTCCTTCCGATGTTAAGATTGAAAAACTATTCGACAGTGCAACATTTATAAAGGATTCGATCAATAATCTTACAGAGACTCTTTTTTATGCTGCCATCTTCGTTATCCTTATTGTTCTTTTCTTCTTAGGAAGATGGAGGGCCACGCTTATAATAATTGTTACTATTCCAATAT
>CAZPMM010000296.1:0-3699 GCA_964587405.1 uncultured Rikenellaceae bacterium | reverse complement strand
CCTGATTGTTGAGCTATAGAGCCGAATTTTTTCCAAAGAGGGTGGTCATATTTTTCAGAATAATTTTCAATTTCTTCCCAAGAATGTTCTCTGGGGCTTACACCTTCGAGATAAATTTTATTCAGAGTGCCTGAATATATTCCCTTTGTGCCCTGTATCCGGTATATGAAATCAACAGGTCTGGGGGACATTGAATCATAGTAAAGAGTAATCGTAATACCGTTATTTGTTTGTATGAGAGAGGTATTTACATCACCCACTTTATAATTCATTTTTGCTGTGGGATGGTCGGGGCCAAATTTGGTTGCGGCATAGTGTTTGAGGCCAAGCGATCTGCTGCTCATGGATACAAGATATTCAAATCTGTTTCCGCGGTTAATGTTTGTCCATTGTGCAACCGGACCAATAGCATGTGTCGGGTAACGGTTACCAGTATTATTTAAAACACGTTCATAAGCCCTCCAGAGTAGCTCTCCCGTTGAGCTGATAGTTACGTATCTTGTATCGTGCTGATATCCGGTTTCACAGTGAGTTAAATCGCCGAACAATCCTTGTCTCACCATGTTAAGAACCATTTTTACATTTCGCATATATGTATAGTTCTCTAACAGCATGCATGGTATTTTGGTTTTTTCAGAGGTATTCACGAGTTCCCATGCCTGATCATAACCATCACAGGCAGGCATTTCTGTCCCTCCATATTTTCCGGCTTGCATTGCAGCTATCATAACCGGGGTGTGTAATTTCCATGGGGTGGCAGTAAAAACAGCATCAAGATTTTTTAATTCTGCCAGTTTCTTATAATCTTCAGGGCCGGTAAATCCTACCGGCTTTGGCTGTCCAGCTGCTTCCACCAGACGTTGGGATCTCTCGACTTTTTCCTGAATTATATCACAAACTGCGGGGACTTCCACTCCTGCCATAGACAGGGCAACTTTAAGCATGCCTGTACCTCTACTACCCATTCCGACGAAACCAATACGCACAGGTCGCTGGAGACTCATGTCAGGGATGGCACCGGCATAAGCAGAGCTGGCTGTATAAATACCAGCAGCTGCAGTGGTTTTAATGAAATTCCGTCTGTTTATACCTGAATTTTTTGTTTCCATTTCGTTTTAATGTTAATTATTATTTTCAGCTTTATATAACTATTAAATCCAATATTATCAAATTTGACATATATTTAAAAAATGAACAATATAAACTGGTTTTTTATCTGATATCTATTAGAGCGGATAACCAGGATTATTTATCAAAAGACTATTTTTATTCATCTCAGCTCTCATTATCGGCAGGAAATATGCCTTGTCAAGCCAGGCTCTGCTCTGAATTTCAATCGGTACAATAGTTGGAATTGTTGCAGTGACTTTAGTTACAGGGTCAAGCTTATATCTTATGTCCACACCAGTTGCTTTTATGTTGTAAGCCTGAGGTCCTATGACCCAGCGGCGAACATCGTAAAAACGATTATCCTCCATTGCCAGTTCAATTCTCCTTTCATGACGGTACCTTTCCTTGAGCGCTGCTCCTGATTCAGTTATTGATGGCATACCAGCCCTTTCTCTTATCATGTTAATATAAGTACGTGCTTCATCCTCTTCTCCTAATTCAATGCATGCTTCGGCATAATTAAGTAAAATCTCTGCATATCTGAAATACCTCCAGGGAGCATCCTGGCCGGAAAAACGGCCATCAAATTTCGGATCAATAAATTTACGAAGATAATATCCGGTATATCCTCCGTTATATGGTTCAATAGGACCCTTACGGGTATCAAGTCCATAAACTTCCACCATTTTATTTTGCTGGGCATCCCATCTTTCCCAGGTACCACATTGAATAACTCCAATAGGATCAATTGGAATTCCATCTGTGTTACGGGGGATCCATTTTACTCCTTCGTAAAGGATGGAAGCGTAGAAACGCGGATCCCGGTTTTTATAAGGTTCTGCTGCATGTGCAGGATTATTCCAGTCAAACTTGCTTCCATCTGACATTTCATAATCATCAACCAGATTACCTATGGGAGTATCCTGTCCGTATAAATGATAGCCATTTGGGCCTGTACAAAGGGGTAAATTATTCGCCAATAATCCACCAAGACCTGTTATCCCACCATATTTGGATATAAACATTCTGACGTAAATATCTTCTTCAGTTTCATTCAGTATGAAAATGTCTGCATAATTCTGGGATACAGGATTAAGTGATATAGCATCTACCGGGGCAGGGTAAGCCTTATGAAGACGGTATAAATTAAGATCCATAACAGCTTTAGCTGCATTCTTTGCTGCCAGCCAGCGTTCCTGGCTACTGCCACTGGTATAGCCCAGTAATTCAGGTTTCTCGAATGATGAAAACATCGGATGATTATTATGCAGATCACTTGCTGCATAAAGAAGCGCTTCAGCTTTGAGGGCTAACGCAGCGCCTTTTGTTGCACGTCCCCTGTTTTTTCCGGTATGTACTTCCGGAAGCATACTGGCTGCCAGATCACACTCCTTAACAATAAAATCAATAGTTTCTGCATAGGTATTGCGTGCAATTTTAAATTCGTCAGTCAATCCATATGTTTTTTCAATTATCGGAACACCTCCATACAGACTTGCAAGCTGATGATATAAAAAAGCTCTTAAAAAATGTACTTCTCCGGTAAGTCTTTCCTTGAGCGGTTTGCCATCAACCAATGTGTTATCAAATTGACCCATATCTACTTTCTCAAAAAATATGTTGCACCTTCTGATGTTTGGATAAATATTATCCCAATACTCAAAACGGGTCCAACGATAAAGATTATCGACAGTTATCAGAGAATTATTGAATTCAAAATACTGATACCACATATCATGAGCTTCATCAACAAATTCGGCTTTCAACATACCTCCTCCTCCACAACCAGGATCTCTGACACTGGTATATATGCCATTAACATAAGTCTCAATAAGAACAGGATCTTGAAAAATATCAAGTTCAGAAAATTCACCTAAGGGTTTCCTTTCCAGAAAATCTTCAGTACATGATATTATTATCAGTATAAGTGAAAGGAATATTGAAATAATATATTTGCTTTTCATGTTTTCTTGTTTTATAAGGTTAAGGAAATTCCAGCATTAAACACCTTGATAGGTGGATATCCGGTATATGAGTTGGTCTCTGGATCATAATCCAGAAGTTTTGTAAGAGTAAAAATATTCAGTCCGTTAAGATATATTCTGCATCCTTTCATGCCTATTCTTTTATTAATTGAAGCTGGAAGGTTATAACCGATCTCAGCATTTTTAAGCCTTATATAATCGGTACTTTTAAGGAAGTATGTATTATTAATATTATAATCTTCCATCCAGTATTCATCTGAGAAGTTCCATGCCCTTGGTTTAGTGGCATCCGGATTATCTTCAGTCCAGCGACCTTCAGCATCTTGTTTAAGATAATTGCCAAATAAACCCGAATTGGTATAATGAATTGTTACAGCTCCGGCTGCTCCCTGGAAAAGGAAATTGGCATAAAAATTCTTATATCCAAGATTAATATCTATACCACCTGTAAATCTGGGAAGATCGGTTTTATAATTCATTTTCATATCAAGACCATTAATTTCTCCATCTTTGTTTACATCCTCAAAAATAATGTCTCCCGGTTGGGCACCCGCCCAATGTGGATATTTATCCAATGCAGCCTCATCTCTGAAAATTCCAATTG
>CAZPMM010000295.1:0-3713 GCA_964587405.1 uncultured Rikenellaceae bacterium | reverse complement strand
TGATAAGAAAAGGGTTCTGGCTGTCTCTAAAACAGACCTGCTGGATGATGAACTTAAATCCGGACTGAAACAGGATCTTCCCGATATTCCGGGAGTCTTTGTTTCTTCATTTACCCATACAGGTCTGAACCACCTGAAAGACTTGCTGTGGAGAATATTGAACAGTAACTAATATGATCTTATGATTGAGCAATTGGACCGGCAGTTATTCATTTTCCTGAATTCAAGGAATTCTCCTTTCTGGGATTCCGTAATGTCGGCCTTAAGTGGAGTAATAATCTGGATCCCTTTGTATATAGCCATCCTGGTATGGATTGGAGTAAAATATAAAAAGAAATTCTGGATTATACTTCCATTTATAATTTTTGCTGCAACACTTGCAGATCTGTCGTCTGTCCACTTGTTTAAAAATGTCTTTCATCGTCTGAGACCCTGTCATGAACCATCACTGCAGGGAATTGTACACCTTGTGGATGACTATTGCGGCGGTCTTTATGGATTTGTATCGTCCCATGCATCCAATTCCTTTAATGTTGCAGTACTTAGCCTGCTGTTTATCAGGGAAAGATGGTTCACTGTTTTCATTATTTTATGGGCTGTTATTATTGGATACAGCAGGATCTATCTTGGTGTTCATTATCCGGGAGATGTTATCTGTGGTGCAATTCTGGGAGCATTCATCGGCTGGGGATCATATAAGTTTTTCAGAATTACTGACAGAAAAACAGCTTCAGGAGAAAAATCCCTTAAAGGATGATCTGTATTGATCTCACTTCAACCGATCCATGTATTAATCTTGCAACTGAGGAATATCTTCTCAGAAACAGTGAGGAAGACTATTTCCTTACCGGTATTAATGACCGGTCGGTGATAATAGGCAAGCATCAGGTTGCTCATCGTGAGGCTGATACAAAATTTGTAACTCTTAATAAGATACCTGTTGTGCGAAGGATATCGGGTGGTGGAGCAGTATATCATGACAAGGGAAACATAAACTTCTCATTTATTGTCAGGAGTGCGCCGGGAAAACAGGTTGACTTCAGAAAATACACCACACCGGTGATAAATTTCCTCTTTGATGAAGGTATCAATGCTAATTTGGAGGGGAAAAGCGATCTCAAAATTAATGGATATAAGATTTCGGGAAATGCCGAACATGTGTTCAGGGAAAGAGTTTTGCACCATGGGACGATTCTTTTTGATGCAGATATTGCTTCTCTGAAGAATTCTCTCAGGAAAGACAGATCCTGCTATCTGACAAGGGCTGTTGATTCAAATCCTTCGGATGTCATGAATCTCAGAGAAATCACTTCAAAATTCTCCTGTAGTGTAGAGTTGAAAGAACGTTTGTTCAATTTTTTTATCAGGCAGGATGGAAACAAAACAGCTTCTCTCACCGGTGAGGAAATTGCACAGATCAGATCACTTGCAGATTCAAAATACAGAACATGGGAATGGAATTATGCTTATGGCCCTGAATATGAATATGCCGGCAGATTTGAGACAAGGAGTTCAGGTTGTTCATGCCGGATATTTGTAAAAAACGGGATTATAAGAAATTGTGTGATTGAAGGAATGGATGAGTTGAATGCTGTTTGCGGGAAACTGACCGGCTGCAGACATATGCCGGAAGCTTTGCTTCAAATATTCAGGAATGAGAATATTTTATTATCTGGATTTGACATCTTCAGATTCTTTTAAACTTTAAAAAATGAAATACCCCTGTACCCCGATCGTTTTCGGGAATTAATGGCTTTTAGTGGGTTCTTCCGCATGAGCGGGGCAGGCTATCCGACCTTTTAAAATAAATTATATACGTGTGAAAATTCTGAAATCAATACTGATCTGGTTCATAGGGATTACATTTGTGGTAGTTTTCTTCCCTTTGACTTTTATTATTTGGCTTATTGTGCTTCCCTTTGACAGAAACAGAAACATTGTTCACTGGCTGCTTATTTACCAGGCGATGATAATTTCATATCTGGTACCGGTATGGAAGATCAGAATTGAAGGAAGGCACAGAAAGACAGCCGGAGATACTTTTGTAATAATTTCAAATCACCAGTCGATACTGGATATACTTCTTTTAAATTGTCTTCGTTATCGCTTCAAATGGGTAAGCAAGATTGAGAACCTTAAAGTACCTGTTCTTGGCTGGTATATCAGGATGGCGGATTATATTACGGTTGACCGGGGTAACCCCGAGAGCAAGGATAAAATGATGGCTGAATCATATCTATGTCTGAAGAAAGGAATTTCGGTAATGATATTTCCCGAGGGTACCCGTTCAGTTGACGGAGAGATAGGTTTTTTTAAAAGAGGTGCATTTCAGCTGGCTATTTCAGCCGGAGTGCCTGTTCTTCCTGTTCTGATTGACGGAACAGGCGGAATTTTACCAAAACATGGATTGATCTTCGGAGGATTTCACAGGATAACTATCAGGGTATTTGATCCTGTACCACCGGAATCCTTTGGTACGGATGACTGCGACGAACTGGCACTGAAATTCCGCACGAGTATGGCCGGGGCTCTTGCCGCAGTTAGAAAAAATGAACTGAAATAATGACACATAATGCTTCTTACCGGAGAGTACTTCACAAAATGGGGTATTACAATTACCAGGCAGGATTGATAGTACGGCATCTGAACCAGGAAGGTAGGTGGAATAATCATAACCGGAAATGCAGAGATTTCATTATCAAAGCAGTGGATATTCTCAGACCGTCAAAAATAACGGTTCTCGGAAGCGGCTGGCTTCTGGAATTTCCTGTTGCGGAAATTGCAGAAAGGACGGGTAAACTAATTCTTGCCGATATTGTTCATCCGCCCGAAGTGATAAACCAGACTGCAGATATAAAAAATATTGAACTTCTTGAATCAGATCTTACCGGCGGACTGATAGAAGAAGTATGGAAAAAAACTTCAGGATGCATCTTCTTTAACCGGCTAAAATTTGTGAGTGAAATATGTATTCCTGATTTTGATATGCCCGATCCCGGACTGGTCATATCACTTAATTTACTTACGCAGCTCGAGATTCTTCCTGTAAAGCTTCTCCGCAGAAAGACATTATTGACAGAAGAATCTTTTGTGCAGTTCAGCAGAGCAGTACAGGAAAAGCATATTGAATTTCTTGAACGGCATAGTTCGGTTCTGATATCTGATACAGCAGAACTCATAATAGATAAAAAAGGCAATAAGACGGAAAGAGCAACCCTTAAAACAACTCTCCCCGTTGGAAAGTTAAAGGATGAATGGATATGGGATTTTGATCTGAAAGGAAGAGATTATAATCAGAAACGCTCAGTATTCAGGATGACTGCGATAATGTTCTGAAGCCATGATTCAGGAAATTAGTAAAATATACAGGGATAAAGCAGATGAATACGAAGCATTGCTTTTACGTCTGAAAAGAAAACATCTGATTATATCGGTATTAAACGCTCTTGCAGGAGATTTGTCATCCTTCGACGGAGGTAACAATTGGAAGGAATAGGAATCATGATTTTTCAGAAGATATTGACCTTTTCGGAGAAGACTCATTATTCAGGTATCTGAACAGGACAGTAACCGGCTATGGAAGGGAGATACTTTCCGGCTGGGTGGCGGACCCCTTTAATTACAGATCTGCTGCATACAGAATAAAGCAGCTCAGCAGTATATTCAGGGCTTTTGACAGCCGTCTTAACATTTTTGCAGGCCTTATGTTTAAT
>CAZPMM010000294.1:0-3714 GCA_964587405.1 uncultured Rikenellaceae bacterium | reverse complement strand
TGATCCTTTTTGGTAAGCTTACCCATTGAGACCAGAACTTCGTTCACATCTTCCTCATCGGGCAGATGTATACGATGATCATCAGCACGGTGATAAACTGAAAGATCAAGGCCGGCATACTCATCAAGATTAGCCTTCCATTCTTCAACATCAAGATTTTGAAGTTTCTGATTTGCATAAGTACAGACAAGTGCTCTTCGTGCATATTGTTTTCCGCTTTTTGAAAGGCCCGGGCCCATAATACATCCTTTACAGCACAGGAGTTCCATATTCTGCTTCTTAATAAGGCCGGCTTCGAATTCTTTCAAAGCTTCCTGGAAGTCTATCCGCCCCTCAGCAGCTATTATATTACCAGTCACAGCATCATCATTAATATCGGCAGTCTGTAACAGTCCCCTTGTCAGCGGGAATATTGCCCCTCTTCCGCCTACCGGAGGATCAAAACCGGAGGGAGCTGTATTCTCAGGTTCTATACCTAATTGTGTAAAAAGATCCCTTAATTCACGGAATGTTATTGCCTCATCCACATCTGAACTTTCTGCTTTTTTTGCTACACATGGCCCGATAAAAACAATCCTGGTATTTTTGCCATACTTTGCATGTATGACTCTCGCCATAGCCACCATAGGCGAAACAACAGGAGCAAGTTTTCCTACAAGCCCCGGGTGATAATATTTTATATAGTTCACTATTGAAGGACAATCAGAAGAAATGAATGTTTCCCTGTTTTCTTCCAGCAATTGCCTGTATTTCCCTGCTACAAGATCGGCTCCGAAAGATACTTCGACAACATATCTGAAACCAATCTTACGAATCATACTTATCAGTATTCTGTGATCAGGTATATCGGGAAACTCAGCAGGGAAACTGGGTGCAATTAATGCTGCAACTTCAAGTTCCTCTTCAAGAAGCTTCATCACACGGTCTCCGGTATGCAGATATACTTTTGCACCCTGACTGCACACTTTTGTACAGTTACCGCATCCGATACACCTGTCTTCAATTACTTCAGCCTGTCCTCCCACAATCCGGATAGCCCGTGCCGGACATTCTCTTACACATGTGTAACAAGTCCTGCAGAGTTCTTTTATGGTATAAACAAGCATTATTCTTTTTTATTAAGTTACGTTTTCTGATCTAATGTTCCGGGTTCAGGCTTTCACATGTTGGTTGCTGTTACAACAGAACATTCCGTTTCACATAATGTGTATAAAATAATTTTTTGTCAGCGATTTCGCTGTTAGCTTTTATCAGTTTTTCGTAAATATTTATCAGCACAGGTGATTTTTCCGGAAGACCTATTGCATCATTTTCATCAGCCTGATAGATCATTTTGGCAAGGTTTTTTCTGTCGTCCTTCTGGTTCCTGAAAGGCATACCGGCACCGTTTATACATCCACCTGGGCAGACCATTACTTCAACAAGATCATAGCTATTACCCGACTCTATTGATGATCTGAGTTTTTCCAGACCTGTCAGACCGTCAACAACGGCTACACGCAGTTCATACTGTCCGGATAATATGACCGCTTCCCTGAAGGAAGAGCCAGTCCTCAGTTTCTTGAAATATTGTTTATCCGGCACTTTTTCGTATTCAGTATGGCAGAACGATCTGATTATACCTTCGCAAAGACCACCTGCCATTTCTGACAATGCTGCAACCGAACTGAATCCCTCCATGGGAGAGTCTGCCTGTTCGGAATCTGAGTTCGTAACATCTATCCCGTATAAACGAATCAGTCTGCCAAGTTCCCTAACAGTCAGTACAGAATCAATATCACTTATTCCCTTTCGCATCATTCCATCACGTCGTGCTTCAAATTTCATTGCAGTACATGGTGTTGCCGATACTGAAAATATCTTTTCCGGTTTTATTCTGTTCTGGTCTGCAACAACGGTTTTAATCAAAGCACCGGTAATCTGCTGTGGACATTTCACATCCGACAATAAGGGTAATAATTCCTGCCCAAATTGTTCCGCATATTTTATCCAGGCAGGGCACGCCGAAATAAACAGTGGATCTTTTTTTCCTGCAATAATCCTGTTTTTCAGCTGTTTTGTCATTTCCCATATAAATAGGTCAATACCCGTTCCTGTAGTAAATACTTTTTCAAATCCAATTTTCCGCAATACAGAATTCAGAATTTTGTCAAAATCACGGTTATATTTTATACCTAGTTCTTCTGAAACACCTGCAGGAACGATCGGAGAATACTGTATAACTTTCATGAACTCAGGATTATTAAGGTATTCCTGAACTTCAGAGATATTGTGTTTCTCATGAAGTGCGCTGGTAGGACACACTAGGACACACTGACCACAGTTTACACAACTGGAAAAGTTAAAATCACGATCCATAGCCGGTCCAACATGGATCCTGCTTCCTCTGTAAAGAAAATCCAATGATGTTGCAGTAACCACTTCCTCACAAACCCTGACACATCTTCCGCAAACAATACATTTTGACAGTTCTCTTACTATGGCAGGACTTGACTGATCAAGACGGGGTTTTATCTTTTTAGCACGTATCCTTCTTTCACGTATATTAAGTTCGTCGGCAAGCCTCTGAAGTTCACAATTCAGATTCCTGTCACAATAAAGACAGTCATCGGGATGATTTGAAAGAAGAAGTTCGACATTGGTCTTCCTTGCCGTAATTACCCTGGGTGAATGTGTTTTAATCTTCATCCATTCCTCTACTGGCTGTGAACAGGCAGCAACGAGACGGTTGCGGCCCTCAACCTCCACAACACACATCCTGCAGGCACCTGTGGGTGTAAAATCCTTCATCCTGCAGAGAGTTGGTATTATAATCCCATTACGGTTCAATGCCGAAAGGATGGTCTCTCCCTTTTCAGCCCTGATCTTTTTATTATTTACACGTATTGTAAAAAGCATGACCGCTATTTAACTGTTATTGCATTGAACTTACAAATATCATAGCAGATACCACAACCGGTACATTTTTCCTCAACAATGAAAAACGGCTGCAACCTTGTACCATAAATGGCATTTACCGGGCATTTTGAGGCGCAAACCGTGCATCCCGTACACTTATCCATATCAATGGAAAATGTTCTTAATCCCCTGCAGACATTAGCTCTGCATTTTCTGTCAAAAATATGTTCTTCAAACTCCTCCCTGAAGTTCTTAAGTGCACTCAGAAATGGATTGGGTGCAGTCTGACCCAGACCACACAACGAAGTATCTTTCATCACAGAAGCAATTGTTTCAAGTTGCATTACACCCTTGAAACGCTCCAGAGTTGTTCCGGAATCGTCATCTGATGGTTTTTTTATTACACTTTCAAGAATCTCCAGCATTCGACCTGTTCCTTCCCGGCAGGGAATACATTTCCCACAGCTTTCATTTCTCATGAATTCCATATAGTATCTGACCAGATCGACAATGCAGGTATCCTCATCAATTATTACAAATCCACCGGCACCCATACCAAGGCCATGTTCCTTCATAAGTTCATAATCAACAGTAAGATCAATGTTTTCAGGTGTTATAAAAGAGCCGGAGGAACCTCCGATTTGTATACCTTTGAGTTTTTTTCCTTCTTTTATTCCATCGGCAATTTTTTCAAGAATTGTTCTGAAAGAAACACCCATTTCCACCTCCACCACACCTGACAAACAACCTTTTCCCGTTACGGCAAAAATTTTGGTACCCGGGCTCGTTTCCGTTCCGAGTGTACGGAACCATTCA
>CAZPMM010000293.1:0-3716 GCA_964587405.1 uncultured Rikenellaceae bacterium | reverse complement strand
ACAATATGGCTGCAAGGAAAATATGCCAGGTTTTAAATGATTATGAAGAAGTCTTTCCGGGTATAAAATTGAAACTGGTTTTTAAAACTGCGACAATGGTTCCTGCGAGAGATCAGGAGCTCTGAAGTTACTTGAAGAGTTTAATGACCACCCGATGCAGCAATGCGGTATTAGCTGCAGAGAGAGGTTCCTGAAACAGGAGAAAGCGATGCTGAGACCACTTCCGCAGACTCCTTATAGTCTTAAAAACAGTACCAGGGCAAAAGTAAAGAAGAACTATCATGTAGTACTTGTCGAAGACATGCATAATTATAGTGTTCCGCATCAGTATGTTGGTCAGCAGACAAGTATTGTTATAGTTGAGATTTTCCTTGAAAATATACAACGATTAGCCATTCACCTGAGAGATACCTGTCGCTATGGATACTCTCTATTTTACCTGAACATCTACCTGAAGCCCACTGGCGGTATCTTGAGCAAAGGGGATGGTGTCAGGATGATTTTGTTGAGATGGCATCATGCATTGGTGAAAATACGGGTAAATGGATAGACTGACTGGAAATGCTCATAGGATAGAGTTAAAAGGAGAATCATTAAGAAAAAGCAATATCAGGTAAAGCAGTTGAGAACCCCGGTCGGACTACGCCCTCCTTCTGTTCTCAACAGCTCTCGTTGAAAGAGAAGATTACTAAAGTAATTGCCAAAATGACTGAAAATAATTTTGTCAAAAATTGAATACCAATCGAAATAAAAGGCATTTTTGTAATACAAGTTTATTCTAAAAATGGCGGTACACTTTGCCCCGGAATGGGTGGTACAGTTTGTCCGGAATAATCATGGTCCATAATATACATTATATTAGGGGGAAAATCATCTTTTAATGTTTTGTATTTTCCAAGAATCATCGTATTGTAATTTTACAGTATAATCTTCAGAAAATGTCAGGGAATATACCTTTACTTAGGACTTCACAGATATATTGGATTCGGCTAAGGTGTAAATATTTAACGAAGGATTTTTTTTGCAATACATTTGAAGTAAGAATTTGTTTGGCCTTTAATGAAAAATTATTTATGAAAAAGTTTATAAATTTATGTCTGTTTGTTTGTATAATCATCTGTGGTATATCGTGTACCAATAACCTTACAGTTAAGTCACCCGATAAAAATAACAGTATTACTTTGAAGCTTAATGATGGCGGAACTTTATTTTATTCAATTCAATCCCATGGTGTAAAAGCCTTGGAGATGTCCTTGATGGGGATGGATATTTCCGATTCAACGCTTAATTTTAATTCTGATTTAGTCTTTGTAAAAGCCGAAAATAAAGTGATCGATGAGACATATACCTTGCCAACAGGAAAGACCTCATCATATATTAATAAAGCCAATGAATCTATTTTTGTTTTTAAGAATGGACACAACAAGTTCCTAAATGTTGTTTGCCGGGCATACAATGATGGCATTGCATTTAGGTATATGATTGAGAGTCCGGAAATGATCACTATTAAAAAGGAAAGAACCCATTTTAACATCCCAAAGGGGACTCTAACCTGGATGATGGATTATGTGCCACACTATGAGAATTATTATTCTGAAAGATTACTTGATACTATTGCAATAAAATCACTTTCTTTTCCTTCACTAATGCAAATAGATAACAGACTTTGGATGTTGCTTACCGAAGCCTGTGTCTATGACCAACCTGCCACACATATTACGAAAACCAATATAAGTAATGAGTTAATGATTGAACTTCCGGAGGAGCAATTTTCAATTAAATCAAAATGGGAATCGCCATGGAGGACATTTATTCTGGGGGATAAACTGGCTACAATTGTTGAATCTGTCTTGGTAGAAAACCTTAATCCGCCATCTGTTATTTCAGATATGAGTTGGATAAAACCCGGGATCTCTGTATTCCCCTGGTGGGGTAATTATTTAGCTAATAGCTATATAGATACATTAAGGATGTATGTTGACCTTGCTTCTGAAATGAACTGGGAATGGATTGAGTTTGATGTTTCCCTTGTAGGTTCACCTTTCAGAACATCAGAACTTTGGGAGACAACTGAATGGATATCAGAATTAACCGCTTACGCAAAATCAAAGGGGATTAACGTTTATGGATGGGACGAAATAAATACTTTAAAAACGCCAGAAGGTCGTGAACATGTATTTGGGAAATACCTTGATTTAGGAATTAAAGGGATTAAAATTGATTATATCAATTCAGACCAGCAATACGCTATGGTTTTTCGTAATGATGCCATGAATGCTACTGGCAAAAAGAAGCTGATGGTAAGCTTTCATGGTGAAACTATTCCTCACGGTCAACGTCGTACATACCCACATGTTATGACGTTGGAAGGTGTCCTGGGCGCAGAATATTATACATTTAAAGGAAGAAAAGCCCCAACACCAGAACATAACTGTATCCTTCCATTCACCCGTAACGTGGTCGGATCAATGGATTACACCCCGGTTACTTTTACTATCCGATCTGAAAGTCCTCGTATAACAACTTACACTCATGAACTTGCATTGGCAATTATTTTTGAGTCAGGTTGGCTGGTAATGGCAGATCGGCCAAATGCGTATCTCAACTCACCTGCAATAGAGATTCTGAAAAAAATGGAATCAGCATGGGACGAAACCCGGTTTCTCGATGGATTTCCCGGGGATTATGTATGTTTAGGTCGGCGTAAAGGTGATAAATGGTATATTGCGGCTATTAATTCAGGAAAAGAAAGAACAGTTAAAATTCCGCTGAGTTTCATCGGAAAAGGAAAATTTCCAATTAAAATATATGAAGATTATCCAAAAGAAGAATTGACCAATTTACGGATTCGTAATGAGACGGTTACATCAAATACAACCTTATCTGTAACAATGATGCCTAACGGGGGATTTTGTACCATTATCGAGTAAATATAACCTGCAAATAATATTGTTTAAATAAAAATGAATACACCACGAGAAGATTTAATACGGTGTATGCGCCGTGAGGGTTTTGAAAAAGTACATGTCGACTTTGTTTTCTGCGAATCGCAAATAGATGCATTTAGAAAACGCTTTGGCCATACTGATTATGAAACATATTTTAATATGTCACATAGAAAACTTGAGATTCCCGTCAAAATTAATTATTCTGATGGTCGGAATCAATTTCCGCGTGAAACATTACCGAAGAGTATTTTTTTTGACGAATATGGCATAGGTCACTCAAAAGGTTCAGCACTTGCCTTTCATATGACAAGGATGCACCATCCTCTGAAAGGTGCAAATATTCAAGAGATTATGGATTACCCATATCCGACTGTTGATGAATCAAAGCTTGGAGAGTTTAAAAGTAAGATAGATACTCTCAGAAATAAAGGATTAGCCTCATTGGGATTTATGCAAATGACGGTATGGGAAGCTTCGTGGTACCTTCGTTCTATGGAAGAGCTCATGGTAGATATGATGATGGAGAATGAATCTGCCACCCTTCTTCTGGACAAAATCACAGATTTTGCGTGTTCAAAAGCCAGGGCTTATGCCGCTGCCGGAACAGATATAATATCTTTGGGCGACGATATTGGGACCCAGACATCGCTTATGATGGATGTTGGATTATGGCAAAAATGGCTACAACCACGCCTGATGAAAGTGATCCAGGCTGCAAAGGGAATCAAACCGGAAATTATTATTCATTATCATTCTTGTGGTTTTATA
>CAZPMM010000292.1:0-3720 GCA_964587405.1 uncultured Rikenellaceae bacterium | reverse complement strand
GTGAGTATTTCAGGATATATTTCAAGAACTGGAATAAATGTAACTGGACTGATCCCGAATATATTTCTACTTACGTTGACATCCTCGTTATTGCAGCACCTCCCGCTCCGACTGTTGCTGACAGAACAATTTGTTTTGGAGATCCAACAACTCTTACGGTTACAAGTTCTGCTATAGGTACAATAACATGGTATGCTGATGCCGGGCTTAGCACAGTTTTAGGAACAGGTTCCACTTATAATCCGGTTATCTCCACCCACGGAACCTATCATTACTGGGTTACCGATCAATCTCTATCAGGACTTATGTGCAGAAGTAAGGCAACGAAGGTAACACTCAATGTTATACAAACACTTACAAATAATTCAATTTCAGCAGCACAGAATATATGCTACAATACAACTCCTTCATCATTAACAGGAACTTCGCCAGGTGGTGGTACCGGAATATATTCATATCAGTGGCAGATCAGTTCAAATAACAAAACCTGGAACGATATTGATGGGGCAAACGGAATTAATTACAGTCCCGGCAATATGACATCATCAAGATATTTCAGACGAGTTGTTAAGAGTGGCCCTTGTAACAATAACAGTAATTCAATACTTATTACTGTCTATGGACCGCTTAATGGTGGTCAGATAAGATCTAATCAATCAATATGTTATAATACTGATCCGGCCGGATTTACGAATTATAGCAGTCCTTCGGGAGGTACTAGCAGGACCTATTCATGGGAATGGAGTCCTGCCGGAGGAAATTCATGGAACACCATTCCCGGTGCACAATCACTTGCTTTTAACGAAAACACAGATCTTACAGCCAGCAGGGATTACAGACGTGTTACAACATCCGGTGCCGGTTGTGGTACTGCATATTCAAACGTCCTGACAGTAACAGTTTATAATGATATTAATCCCGGATCAATCGGATCAAATCAGACAATATGCTCAGGAGATAATCCTGTATTGCTTACCCAAACTTCTGCACCTTCCGGAGGTGTCGGTACTTATACATACCAGTGGCAAAGTTCAACAAATAATATTGATTTTAACAATATCCCGGGAGCCAATTATTCAACTTATGATCCACCGGTTTTAACTGAAACAACATACTACAGGCGTAATGTAACAAGCGGATCCTGCGGAACAAAAAGCACAAACAGTATAAAGGTAACAGTCAATCCTTTACCAACGCCTTCAATTACAGGCAATACCGGACCTTGTCTCAACTATACTGAAGAATACTCCACTGCCAATATAACGGGCCATACTTATTCATGGTCTGTTACTAATGGCCATATAGATGGAGTATCCAATAGTTATAAGGTTAAGATTAACTGGGATATGGCATCTGGTCCGGCTTCAGTAAGTGTAACGGAAAGGATCACTGCAACAACCTGTATTAAGACTGCAATTTTAAATCTTACAGTTAATCCCGCTGCTCCCGGAGCGGCAGGTGCCATTACGGGTTTGTCAAATATATGTTACGCTCAGAGCGGAGTAACATATTCAATTACTCCTGTAGCAAATGCATCAAATTATGTATGGAGTGTGCCGGCTGGCGTTAATATAGTATCCGGGCAGGGTACAACTTCAATTGTTGTTAATTTCACAGCGTCAGCGGTTTCCCCTGTCACAATTTCTGTTTACCCTGAAAATGGCTGCGGTTCCGGCGGTTCTTCATCTAAAGTTATAACAATATACTCTCAGCTTAACGGAGGGACAATAGGAAGTGATCAAACTATTTGCAACGGGGATAATGTTTCCGCATTTACAAGCTCTGCTCCGGCGACAGGTGGAGTGGGATCATTCACTTATACATGGCAGTACACAACAAATATGGCCATACCGGTTGGAGATCCCGGCTGGAATAATATAGCATCAAGTAACAGTGAGACCTATGATTATGGAACATTAACCACAACTACGCGTTTCGTCAGAAGAGCTGTTGATGGTACCTGTTCAACTCCAGTCTATAGTAACATAATTACAGTTACCGTCAGACCTGCCTTAAACGGAGGAACTGTAGGAAGTAACCAGACAATTTGTTATGGTGCAGATGTGGCGGCATTTTCAAGTTCAAATCCGGCCAGTGGAGGAGAAGGTGTTTTCACTTACCAGTGGCAATATACAACAAATGCCACTGCTCCCCTGGGTGATCCTGCATGGTCCGATATTGCAACCGCAACAGGTCTGACATATAATCATGACACTCTGACCACGACCACTCGTTTTGTCAGGAGGGCTATAGAAGGTACTTGTACGACTCCGGTCTATAGTAACATACTTGTTGTTACTGTTCGTCCACAACTTGATGGAGGAGCAATCGGAACAGACCAGACTATCTGTTATAATACTGATGTTGCTGCATTTACGAGTTCAAATCCGGCAAGCGGTGGTGCAGGTTCATTCACTTACACATGGCAATACACAACAAATATGACAATACCTGCAGGAGATCCTGCGTGGGTAAATATCCCTTCAAGTAACACTGCAACATATAATTATGGAACATTAACTGCGACTACCCGCTTTATTAGAAGAGCAGTGGAAGGAATCTGTACAACTCCGGTTTACAGCAATGAGGTTAAGGTAACGGTTCGCCCTGTACTTGATGGAGGGATTATTGCTGGTAATCAGACAATATGCTCCGGAGGTGATGTAGAGGCATTTACAAGTACTACTGCAGCCACAGGTGGTGCAGGTTCATTCACATATACCTGGCAGTACACCACAAACATGTCAGCAACGCCGGGTGACGGTAACTGGACGGATATAGGATCAAGCAACAATGAGATATATAATCATGGAACCCTGACAACAACAACACGATTTGTCAGGAAGGCAGTCGATGCTACATGTACACAGCCTGTCTATAGTAATGTGTTAACTATAACCGTGATGCCGGCTCTTAATCCCGGCGCTATAGGAAGTGATCATACAATCTGCTCAGGAACGGATGTTCCGGCATTTACAAGCCTTGCTCCGGCAAGCGGAGGCGCAGGATCATTTACATACACCTGGCAGTATACAACCAACATGTCAGCAAGCCCGGGCGATGGTAACTGGACAGATATAAACAGCTCAAATTCATTAGAATATGACTTTGGGACTCTTACAGCAAAAACAATGTTTGTAAGAAAAGCAGAGGACATTTCCTGTACATCCCCTGTTTATTCAAATGTAGTTACTGTAAGTATTAATCCTCTTCCTGTGACCTCTGCAATTACAGGACCTTCAGTTCTTTGCGAAGATGCCACCAATAAGGTTTACCAGGTTGTCAATACACCGGGTTCCACTTATGCATGGACAGTTCCGGCATCAATAGATAATACTATGACCCCCGGATTAGACAACTTATATTTCATAATTGTAAATGTTATTCCGGGAATGGCAACATCAACAGATACGATATATGTTACTGAGACAATAACATCGACGGGATGTGTTGGTAAACCCGTTAAATTCCACGTTAATATTGTTGACATTGTTCCCGGTGTAGTTGTATCAGGACCGGCAAGCTTATGTTTGGGGGATACGGCAACTTATTCTGTCCCGGATAACAGCGCTTCAACATATTCATGGAGTATTCCTCCGGGGGCATATATCGTTTCCGGTTCGAATTCCCACAGTATTGAAGTAACATTTAAAATGGCTGTGACGGGTGATGTTTCCGTAATTGAAAATTCCGGCGGTGTATGTAATACTGTTCATACAC
>CAZPMM010000291.1:0-3747 GCA_964587405.1 uncultured Rikenellaceae bacterium | reverse complement strand
TCCTTGTCTTTGTCCCTGGGGAATATCCTTCAGCATAACCCTTCTGCTTGCAAAGGGGAATGCATCCGGGACAAGTACGACATAACCTCTTCGGGCAATCTCATTTGCCCATGCTCTTCCTTCATAATTTTCTTCCTGATGGTTAACCATAAGAGGATGCTGATTATTTGAAGTTTTGGTGATTTTCCTGGTTCCAAAATACTTGTTGCCTCCGTGATCATGAAAACCAAGAATTCCGGGAAGTCTGCCGCTTGCATTCATTGGTTTCAGCAATATTGCATCTGTGGGTCGTCCGTATGGAAGCTGCCACTTTAGTTCCTCTATATGCAGACCATCATATGTGTATTCTTTTACTTTGATAACTGAAGGTATTCCGCCAATGTCAGGTATACCAAGCCTTTCTGAAAGTCTTTTCTTTGCTTTCTTTTTCCATTTCTCAACATTTTTATTCTCCTGACGTCGGAAAGACATTGATGGAAGATCTTTTTCAATGAGACCTGCTGCCCAGGATCCATAAAGACCTATAAGGCTCGTTCCCGCTTCCTGAGACCCGGATATCATCGAATCGGTTTTCCCGGCCATAAATGCATCCGATTTGTATTCATTTGTTAAATTCTCCGGATTATAAAAAGAATTTCCGGCAAGACTTATTCCTGCAACGCCTGCAAGTTTGATAAAGTTTCTTCTGTCTTTCTTCATGATCAGCGGTTTTAATCTGTTAATCTGTTTAAAGGATAGAGTAAATATACACAATAAACTTTTATAAAAACTGCTTGCAGCTTATACTGCAGGATTTAATTGTATATACTAAAACAAGCGCCCCGGACGCGAGGTATACCGGCAGTAAAGAAATTAACCGGATTCCGGGAGCCGCAGGAACGATATGAATAAATCAAATATTCCGGTAACGGATAAGAATTCTCCGGATAATCAAACTGTGATAACTTGTACAATGCCACTGGTGCAATCATGAAAACGGGTAGAGAACAGTGTGTAATTGAAAAATTTTTGTCAGCTTTACGTTTTCTATGTACTAATCTTCTAGCTGAATTCAAATATATGGATTACAGGCAATTTTTTTCTTTATTACTGCTGCTTGTCATTTCAGGTACTTCACTTTTTGCCCAGTCAAAAGCTGTTAACCGTGATAAATACCGTATCCATGCTGCCATTACAGATGAACATATTAATATTGACGGTGTACTTGATGAAAAAGCCTGGCTCACGGCTGAACCTACCGGAACTTTTCAGCGTGTTACACCAACAGATACCGGATATGCAATTGCCCAGACTGTATGCTTTCTGACATATGACAATACTAATTTGTATGTCGGAGCAATTTGCTATGATCCGACACCGGGCAAGAGGCCGGTGGAATCAATGAAAAGGGATTTTTCATTTAATCTGAATGACAATTTCATGTTTTTTATCGATACATACAATGACCAGACCAATGGTTTTGCTTTTGGTGTAACTGCAGCAGGCTCTCAGGCTGACGGACTTCAATATGAGGGAATAAAGGTTGATTACAACTGGGATATAAAATGGAGGTCAGCGATAAAAAGCTATGATGACAAATGGGTTGTGGAATGTGCGATACCCTTCAGGAGTCTCAGGTATTTTGGAGGAGAGAAGGAATGGGGGATAAATTTTGGCCGGCTTGATCTGAAAAACAATGAGAAATCTGCATGGGCTCCTATGCCGCGACAGTTCCCGCATTGTTCATTGCCATACACGGGAACCCTGATTTGGGAAAAACCACCCGAAAAAGCCGGACCACGCTTTTCACTGATCCCTTATGGTACTGTGAAAGTTACAACAGACAAAGCAAATAGTCAGACCGGTAAATGGGATTGGAATGCAGGATTTGACGGGAAAATGATTCTTTCAACTTCAATGAACCTCGACCTTACAGTGAATCCTGACTATTCACAGGTTGAAGTTGACAGGCAGCAGATAGATCTTGACAGATTTGAGTTATTCTATCCGGAGAAAAGACAGTTCTTTCTGGAGAACAGCGATCTGTTTTCAAGCCTGGGTAAAACAGGCATTCAGCCTTTCTTCTCAAGGCGTGTAGGACTGAATGTGCCGGTTAATGCCGGCCTGAAACTTACGGGAAGATTTGGTGACAGGTGGCGTCTTGGACTCATGGATATTCAGACAGGTTCAAAAGATGCAATCCCTTCAGCTAATTACGGAGTGACCATTCTTCAGCGTAATGTTTTCAGCAGATCAAGCGTGGTAGGCTTCATTGTAAATAAGAATGTAACCGGAAATTACAGCGATACTCTTAATAACATATTGAAATACAACAGAGTGGCAGGAATTGAGTATAACCTGGCAAATCCTGATAACCGATGGACCGGTAAAATATTTTATCATCAGTCCCTTTACCCGGGTGCAAAAGCTGATGCGGCTGCCTCAGGAGCCAATATTACTTATTCATCACAATACCTTAAGGCAAGCCTTGACCAGGCATGGGTGGGTTCCGGTTTTAATGCCGAGTCAGGCTATATTAGAAGAACCGGTTATTATGAAGTATTGCCTTCAGTGAGTTATCTCTTTTTTGGTTCGCCCGAAAGCAGGATATTGAGCCATGGCCCTCGTGCCGGGTTTGATATTATCTTTGAACCTTCTTCGGGCATGACTGATCGTCAGACACAGCTTTCTTATATTGTAGGATGGAAGAACAGAAATCAGCTTACCCTGACATTTGCCGAAGATTTTGTAAAACTGGGCAATTCTTTTGATCCTACAAATACAGGTGGAGTGAGACTTCCGGCAGGTACAGGGTATAACTGGAAAAGCGCTGGCCTGATGTTTGCCTCTGATACCCGTAAATTATTATACTACAGCCTTGAAGGTCAGTACGGAGGTTATTATAACGGAACAAGGCTGCACTTAAACGGTTCAATCAATTACAGAGTTCAGCCTTACGGAAGTATTGCCATAACTGCTAATTATAACGACATTAAGCTTCCTGAACCTTACAATAGCGCTCAGCTTATCCTTATAGGGCCAAGACTTGATATTACTTTTACAAATAATCTGTTCCTTACTACCTTTATTCAATATAACAACCAGATAGATAACCTGAATACCAATATCCGTTTTCAATGGCGTTTTGCACCTGTATCGGATCTGTTTATTGTTTATACAAGCAATTCATTTGCGGATGATCCGATGATGAATAAGAACCGTGGACTTGTTGTTAAGTTATCGTATTGGTTCAATTGATTGAGATGCTCACCGGATTTACTGTCTTGTAGTTCCGCTTCTTCCGGCAATGATATAAGATGCAACATTATGTACATTGTCAATCCATATCCCGTTAGCGGGATCAGTTGCATAACGGCAAAGAGCTTCTATTGTGGTGAGCAACGATGTCTGGTTTCCACTGTCATTCATTTCATGTCCGGCGAAAATTAACCATCCTCCCTGATTCCGGGCTTTCTCAATGATTTTTAAAACCTGTTCAAAGGACTTACCATCAAGTTCCATCCCGTAAAGTTTCGCCATATCACAGTATGAAGGGTCATTCGAAGCTTCATCGAGCCAGCCGCGTCCGCTTTCAAACATCTTTGATATCAATGGAATATAGCTTTTCGTTTTCTTTCCCCTTCCGACATATTTTTGTCCGCAAGGATATGCGAAAGATGCTGGTTTCACACCAAGCAGGCTTTTGATTATCATATTTGCCGAATCAAGCTCCTTCCGCATCTTCTTTATAGTATAATCTTCCAAAGC
>CAZPMM010000290.1:0-3772 GCA_964587405.1 uncultured Rikenellaceae bacterium | reverse complement strand
CAGATATGATCCCGAATAAAATAAAAACAGGGCTGAATAATTCCGGCCCTGTTTTATTTCATAGATTGCAATACTATTTTATTCAGCAGGATGAATAGCCTCAACAGGGCAAACATCTGCACATGCGCCGCAATCGGTGCATATATCCGGATTTATTTTGTAGATATCGCCCTCTGAGATAGCCTCAACAGGACATTCATCTATACAAGTTCCGCAAGCGGTGCAATCTTCACTGATTTTGTAAGCCATTTCAGTCTTCTTTTAGTTAAAAAAAATTACTTTGAATTTTCAAATGTATCCAAAAATTCTCAATTAAAAAATATCACATGATATGTGCAATAAACATGCCTGTTTTTGCCGATTAAAAATCGAGGCTGAAGGAGAGGTAAAATATTCTTGGAAGAATATTATTGTTTTCAATACCCCATGCCCAGTCTGCTCTTACGAAATATCCCATGAGCTGTGCTCTTAATCCTGCTCCGAATCCTGCCACTATTGGCTGACGGTTCGAATCAAGAACAACTTTTACCGATCCGATCTCAATAACTTCGTTATCCCATGCATTTTCTCCCGACCAGGGCGATTTTCCAACCCATGCAGAACCTATATCTCCGAATCCCACAACCTGAAAACTGTTGAGGAAGTTTGATTTAAGCGGATGTCCTGCAAAATATCTTATAACCGGCCATCTTATTTCACTGTTTATAAGGGCAAAACTGGTTCCGTTCCTGATGTTCTGGGTAAAACCGCGCATATTGGTTGCAAGTGCCTGAAATCCGTAATTCATATTCGGATTTACCGGTATAGTTTTATCAAACATCTTCTCCCTGTTAAAAAGATAACCCATCCAGTTGTCAACACCACCCAGGTAATAAACAAGTCTGGTCGGGCCATATGAGGTACTTGCAGCCAGACGGTTGGCCCAGATAAGTTCCCGGTGAAGCTTTATGTACTTGCGGAAATCGATCCCCACCACAATCATATCCGTCATCTTGTGGTTAAGCTCTTTGTAGTATTCACCAAAGACCTTGAATCGTGTACCATAATAAATATTAATGCTTCTTTTGCGTGTATCGTCAAAAACAAGTTCACCTTTCAGATTAGCCCAATGCCTTGAAATAATATCACTGTTCAGGACTGCAACCATATTATCGGAATAAACCATTACATGACGGTCATTTCTGTAGGCAAGTGTTCCTTTAAGTGAAAGCACGGGTGTAAAAGGCTTTGACAGTGCCAGATAGATATTATGTGTGTACGACTTGAAATAGCTTGAATCATTTGAACTGAAAAATCCCTGGCGATGGAAAATTAACTGTTTGTCAAACTTCCCCTTAAGGTTTTCCGCACTTACCAGATATTCATTGCTGTCAAAATTGCCTGAAAATCTGAAACCACCTGTAATACGGTAATTTTCAAAAAGATCAATAACACCAAACCTTGTAAGGAGATTAATACCCGGATTATAATAAGGTGCCCCTCCGCTGTAAACCTGATAAGTATTGTTAAGAAAGCTGAAATCGATCTGATTTGCAATATAATTGTTATAAAAGGCAGTCTGATAGATCCTGATCAGAGGAAGGTCAAGTCTCCCGGTATCAAGATCAATGTCCATATAATCTTTTCTCCAGAGTTGCTCAAAGTAATTTTGCTTTTCTTTTTCAAATATATAATGGTTTATATCAATCGGCTCATTTGTCTGATAATATTCATATAATGGTTTTGTAAGAGTATCACGTCTTCTTTTATCCTCAGCAATGAGCCATTGTCTTAACTGTTCCACACTGTCTGCCTTGTGGAGGAGGATTGATTTCTCCTTTCTAAAATTAGTCTGCTTCATCTTTTCCTCCGACAATGCTCCGTAATCCGACAATCTTCCCTTTCTGATCATATATCTTCCCTTGTTGAAAAGAACTTCGCCATATGAATCCGAAGCATCAGCCAAAGACTGGTTGATTATGTTCCTGTCATAATCCGTTACAGGTACTGAATTGATGAAATACCTGTAATGTGTTGTGGTATCTATATAGCTAATGGCACTGTCGAAAGATGCGTTATAACGGTTCATTATACCGTTAGCATCCCCGATATAGGTGAATTTGTTCTTTACAGTTCCTGAAGGTGAAAATCTTTCAACGAAATCGTTTTCCGAAAGCCTTGTGAGAATATTATCTCTCCTGGAGAGATTGTAGGTGAACAGTTTAAAGGTATTACTCACCTTTTCAAAAGGATCGGCCTGGTTTAAGAGAGTGTCAGTCACCCTATTCGATGAGAAAACTATCATGTCTTCCGCACCTTCGAGAAATGAGGGATCAAGATCGTCGGCTATATCTCTTGTTATCTGTTCATTTGTTCCCGAAGCAATGGTATGTACATAAAGGTCGGTTATTCCATCCTTGACACCTGAAAAAATAAGCCGCGATCCTTCAGGTGAATATGAAAAACTGAGTATTTTGTCAAAATAGAGAAGGTTTCGTTCTTCAGTCCTTTTATCCTCAAGCCTGTAGAAATATATAACCATTCCGGCTTTTTCTTCATTTATGAACGTAATTATCCTTCCGCTCGGATGCCAGGCTATTACCGGGTAGGTATTATCTGTAATATGTTCATATTTAGGCTCTTTTCGGAATATTACTTTCACTTTTCCTGTGGCCTGATCATATAGATTGATTTTCTTCCTGCCCCATACATTGGTAACGAAAGCTATATAACTCCCGTCAGGACTGACTTTAACCTGCTGATAAATCTGATTTTTTTTCGATTTGGCTATTACATTTCCGTCATAATCCGGCCGGCTTTCATCATCTGCAAATTCATTTCTGTAAAAAGCTTTCCATTCATCCATCAGTTCCTTGATGTTTTTGCCTATGACATAAAGAAGACCGTCTTCAATGCTTTTATAAACCTTAGTCAGGTAAATAATATTTGGTATCAGGGCATCGCCATATTCTTTTCCGATGAATCTCCAGAATGACTGACCCGCGTAGACAGCATCATCGTATTCAAGATGATTTATATTGCGGTAATATCCCGATATGATACCGTCTTTTACATGGTTTTCTGTTTCCAGGTCCCATCCGAATGATACATAGTTTGCCAGACCTTTTATATACCAGCCTGGAATTGTGATTACAGAAGAGCTGCTTATACGTTCACGGAGGTCTGCATCATAAAGCATTTCATTTATAATGACTTCGGTAATTGATGCACCTATTTGTTTCTGATAGGCAACGTGATTTCCCTCATAATAAAGCAATACCTTATTTTTGATTATTCTGCTGTAACCTCCGGTATTATAGCTGTCCTCTTCACCAGTCACAAGTCCGACATTGGATTGCCTGTATTCATTATACTTATCATGGATGATGAAAATGAGTCTTTTTTCAAGATTATAATCAAAAAAATCCTCTATCTCATCCAGTTTTTTTATGGCATAATTGGCTGTATACTGTGCAAGTTCTTTGCCGAATTCATTGAAATAGCAGTCAATATCATCAAACCTGTAGAATGACCAGTAATAATCATAATGCTGTACCCTGTTTTTGCCAAATGTCATCTGGTGACCATTGTAAAACTGACCGCTCACGGTCAGCCAGAAAAGACTTGTTAGTATGATTATTATAAGTCTGCGGATACTGCTCATTCTATGTTCCTTTATGACATATAACCGGGCTAAGGTATGCAAATTTTGTTCCAAATAATCCGGTTTATGCAACAAAACTAATGATATTCTGGTTTAAATAATGGAAAAAGTTTAAAGTTTATTAATTTT
>CAZPMM010000289.1:0-3773 GCA_964587405.1 uncultured Rikenellaceae bacterium | reverse complement strand
GGTATCAGGAATTAATTTAATATTTCATTTTGACAATTAAAAATTACTGTTTAAATTTGCACTCCTCAAAACGGAAGATTATACATTTAAAGATATAAACAGAATATAATAATGAAACAAGGAATACATCCGGAGAATTACAGGTTTGTGGTTTTTCAGGATATGTCAAACGGATCGGCTTTTCTGAGCAAATCGACAGCTCCTTCAAAGGAAACGATCAAGTGGGAAGACGGGAACGAATATCCTCTGGTCAAGCTGGAGATATCAAATACTTCCCATCCTTTTTATACAGGCAAAATGAAGCTGGTTGATACGGCAGGAAGGGTTGATAAATTCATGAACCGTTATAAAGATCATGTTAATAAGAGAAAAGAAAAGTAATCTTAAATCCATGATATGTCAAGGGGCTCTGAACAAGGGCCCTTTTTTTCGTTTCCGGGTTTCCCCGTTGTTTTTTATCAAAAGTCCGGAAAAAAGAACAGGATAACCGGCAAAAAATAATAATATACAGGTAAGCTTAAAATAAATAAATTACTTCCTTTGAAACATTTGGCATAATGATTGCGTAGTAGTTAAACGGTTTTTGTGATAAAATAATCTGTAAATTTGACACTTCCGGAAACAGGAACTGATAAAAATAGCTAATGGATAAAAAATTCCTGCCCAGTATGAATGACCTGTTTCTCCCGGATATGCTTGACGGCGAGGGAGATATTATTCCTATAATATCAGATGGTGATGACAGGGACCTTGATGATGTTGAAGTTCCTGAGGCCATTCCGATATTATCATTGAGGAATACTGTACTCTTTCCCGGGGTTGTTCTGCCGATATCAATAGGCCGGCCTCGTTCCATACAGCTTATAAAAGATGTTTACCGTACGGATAAGATTGTCGGGACCGTGGCTCAGAAAGATCCTGATATGGAGAATCCGGGATATGAAGACCTTCACCAGGTGGGTACAATCGGGCTGATAGTTAAACTTCTTGAAATGCCTGACGGTTCAACAACAGCTATAATACAGGGCAGGAAAAGGATGATCCTTAGCGAACTTGTTTCGGATAATCCTTATTTCATTGCCAGAATTAAATCAATACCGGAAAAGAAACCTGAAAAGCTGAGCAAAGATTTTGATGCGATAGTTGGATCACTCAAGGATCTGTCACTGAAAATAATAAAGATCAATCCGAATATAAGTCCGGAGGCTACATTCGCGATAAAAAACATCGAGAACAACACCTACCTTATCAATTTTATCTGTTCAAACACAGACATCAAGGTTCAGGACAAACAGAAACTATTGGAAATAAACAATATCCGTGACCGTGGTTTCATGCTGCTGGAATTTCTCGTACAGGAAATCCAGATACTTGAGTTGAAAAATGAATTACAATCAAAAGTAAAAAGTGATCTTGATCAACAACAAAGGGAATTTCTGCTTCATCAACAGATGAAGACCATCCAGAATGAGCTGGGCGGTAATCCTGTGGAAAAAGAAATAGAAGACTACACTAAGAAAGCCGAAACGAAAAAATGGAGTGCCGATGTCAGAAAGATATTTGACAAGGAGCTTGACAAGCTGCGCAGATTGAATCCTGCAGCAGCTGAATATTCGGTACAGGTGAATTATATACAGACACTTCTTGATCTTCCCTGGGGGGAATATACACGTGATAACCTCGATCTTAATAATGCACGGCAGGTGCTTGATGAAGATCACTTCGGCCTTGATGATGTAAAGGATCGTATACTGGAACATCTGGCTGTTTTAAAGCTTAAAGGTGATCTCAAATCACCTATTATCTGTCTTTACGGACCTCCCGGGGTGGGAAAAACATCTCTCGGCCGTTCTGTTGCCAGAGCACTCGGAAGAAAATATGTCAGAATGTCACTTGGAGGCCTTCATGATGAAGCAGAAATAAGAGGTCACCGCAAAACCTACATAGGGGCTATGCCAGGAAGGATAATACAAAACATAAAACGTGCAGGTTCATCGAATCCTGTATTTATACTAGACGAAATAGATAAAGTCGGACAGGATTTCAGAGGCGATCCTTCTTCAGCTCTGCTGGAAGTACTGGATCCGGAACAGAACAGTTCATTCTTCGATAATTTTATCGAAATGGAATATGACCTTTCGAGGGTTCTTTTTATTGCCACGGCCAATACGCTTACTACAATAAGTCCTGCCCTCCGCGACAGGATGGAAACAATCGAAATAACCGGTTATCTCGTTGAGGAGAAACTTGAGATAGCCAGGCAACATCTTCTTCCAAAACAACTCGAAAATCATGGTGTAAGAGCGGATCAACTCAAAATAAGTGACAGTGTGGCGGAGAAACTGATCGAAAGCTATACACGTGAATCAGGAGTGAGAGAACTTGACAAACGAATTGCCAAGATTGTTAGAGTTACCGCAAAAAATATTGCAACCGGAGTAAAGTACAAGCATGATCTCACTGAAAAAGCATTGGGTGAGATACTTGGTCCACCCAAATATAACAAAGACCTGTATTCAGGTAATGATCAGGCAGGTGTTGTGACAGGTCTGGCCTGGACTGCCTCCGGAGGAGAAATACTTTTTGTCGAAACAAGCATCAGCAAAGGTTCAGGCAAGCTGACACTTACCGGAAACCTTGGAGAAGTGATGAAAGAATCAGCGATTCTTGCCCTTGAATACCTTAAATCAAATGCAGGATTGCTTGATCTGCCTGATAATTTTTCAGAGAAGTGGAATGTACATATCCATGTACCGGAAGGCGCAATACCTAAAGATGGCCCGTCTGCAGGAATAACTATGGCTACTTCAATCGCTTCAGCATTCACACAGAGAAAAGTTAAGAAATATGTTGCAATGACAGGCGAAATTACCCTTAGAGGTAAAGTTTTGCCTGTCGGAGGAATAAAAGAAAAAATTCTTGCAGCAAAAAGAGCTAATATAAAAGCATTGATCCTGTCGGCAGAAAACAGAAAGGATGTGGAAAATATTAAAAGTATTTATTTAAAGGGATTGAAATTTCATTATGTTGATACTATTATGGATGTACTTGAACTTGCCCTTCTCAGGCAAAAGGTGAGTAATGCAAAAGAAATTTCTTTCAACTGACGGGCTTTCTTCTTTAATTTAACAACAATTTAAATCCTTAAGAAATAATCATTTTCATTACCGGCAGTACCGGTAATACTACTATGTATGTATATAGTATATTTGCCAGTCTTCTGAAATACTGCTAATTGTCTGAATATACAATTATTCTTGCATCATACTCTTTCAGGTACAGAAAATGGCTGTTTTGATAGGTAATGGTGCAAATAATTATGTATATGCTAATAGTTATGCAAATAGAGTGTCATTACTTGAAAAAATAGTTGCTCAATTTTTTGTTTTTATATTCTAGCTTTGGTAGATACTAAAGGCTATTTGTTTTTATAAATCTGATTTGTCTGGTTAATTGAGTTTGTTTGTCCTGAATGTTTTTAAGATACATATATACTTATGAATTCTTGTCCTTCTGCTTGGAGAAGGAAACAGAGATATCTAGCCATGTAATATTCACACTAACTTAACCCTTAAAATGCCTATGAAGCACTATGTTTATTATTTTTTCAGAAGTTAGGTAGGAATGTTTGAAGCTATTCCTACTCATACCTGATTAATTAAGAAATCTGATCAGGACAAAAATCCACAAATTGTATTTCTTTTCATTTGAGATATTTGAATGAAAAGATAGTGTAAAATGTATTAAATCTTTATTATGTAATTAAAACAAAT
>CAZPMM010000288.1:0-3788 GCA_964587405.1 uncultured Rikenellaceae bacterium | reverse complement strand
AGGAATAATAACCTTCGCTTTACTTCCTGTGGGAACAGACACCGTCATTCGAAAAGTATTGTCTGAAACAGCCCAGTTTACCTTTATTGTTCCATAAGGTGTCTCTTTGGATGTTTTTGCCCAGGAAATGGTAGAAGGGATTTGAGGATCAATGACAAATGACCTGAAACCAGGATCTTTCTCATCAATCCTTATTCCTCCCACAGCTTCATAAAACCATGAACCTATTCCGTTGTAACAGTTATGGATTCTGCTTCTTTCCCCGTCCCAGTGTTCCCATGTGGTAGTGGCTCCGTTTTCTGTCATATACAGGTATCCCGGATAGTCCTTTTTCAGCAACATTGAACAGAACAGATCTGCTTCCCTGTTCTTTACAGCCCATTCTGTAAATACAGGAATACCTACAAGACCGCAGGCAAAGTGACCATTATGTTTTTTCAGTATAAGCTTTCTAAGGTTTTCTTTTACTTTTGCGGAAAGATCATCCGGGACAATGCCGGCCAGTAGAGGATATGCAAGATCAATCTGAGAACCGCTTCCGTATATTGCTTCTGTTGAATCATAGAATTCATTGTTTATCAGTTCCTTTATTTTCTCCAGTTTCTGTTTGTACATTTCTGAGTCCGGTTCCTTTTTAAGTATTTCGGCAATTTTGTCCACTGTCTCATAACAAATAGCAATAAAACAATTATTTACAAGATCAATCGAAGCAGGATCTGTCTGGTCTACTCCTTCAGGGACTGCCCAGTCGCCAAGATACCAGCTCCTGTAATCAGTATCCGGCCATCTTTTAAGGAGGCCTTCAGGAGAATACTCTTCCACATATCCAAGCCATTTCTGCATAATTGGATAATATTTTTCCAGCATTCTTATATCTCCATAATTAAGGAATGTCCTCCATGTAGCAGTAATAATGAATCCGCACCAATATGGTCCTCCTCCTGCCTTGTATGGATTGGGTGCAGTATGAGGCATTCCTCCGTTGTCACGTATACAATCAGCCCATGCCTGCAGCCAGTTGGAATAAAGTGGTGCAAGGTCGAACATTATTTGGGCTGTCGCGGTTGAGGCATTTCCGTCTCCTCCGTACCCAAGCCGTTCTACTGTCGGACAATCCACCAGATAACCGCCCAGGCTCAGACATCTTAGGGTATAATTGACCATATCGTGTATTCTATTGATATCCTCATTTGAACATTCGAATGATGAAGCAGTTCTGAAAGCAGTATGGATAAAATGAGCTTTTATGTTTTCAGCTGCCGGCTCCTGTAAAAGACCGGATACTTTTATATAACGGAATCCATGATAATTGAATTTATTAATGAAGGACTCATTCTTATTGCCGGCAGATATGAAAATATCTGTCTGATTCTGATTGACTGTACTGCCGTCTTTATCAAGATGGTCACAATACTCCATCAGGATCTTTTCACCCTTGTTCAGTTGGGGGAAGTGTATTTCTGCATATCCCGTTATTGTTTTTCCCATATCTGCAAGCCATGTTGTGTCGTTAATTTTTTTAACAGAGACGGCATTGATTGATCCGAATATTTTGTTCGGTTCGGTAAGCTGCATTGTTGCTTCAGCCAGGGGCATTTTTGCAGTGAATACAGGCCGCCAGGCAGTTTTGTCGATAGATTCTTGTGTAAGATCGGGTAGCAGCATTGATGCATCGACAAATTCTCCTCCAAAACGATGAGGTTGCCAGGTACCTATGGTTGAGTAACCGCTATTCCTTCCTTTCCATTGTGCATCGGTCACTACTATTTGTTCCCACCTTCCATCCTTCAGCATCTCGGCCTGAGCTCTAACGCAGGGTACAGATTCTTCCACTCCGGGCAACCCTTTACTGTACCAGCCCTGTGCTATCCATATTATTAAATCATTCCTTCCTTTCTTTACATAATTACTGATGTCGTAAGTTAATATAAGCGACCTTTTATCAAATTGTGATACAGATGGAGTAAGTACATAATCACCAGCTTTCCGGCCGTTTATATATATTTCATGATAACCCAGCGAATTGACATAAAGGAATACTTTTTCTCCAAAATCATCTATGTTAAAGGTTCTCATCAGTTGAGGACTTAATGTATTATCAGCCTGAACCGGGAAGCCTATAAATTGTGCTTTCCAGTCTGACTTTTCAAGCAATCCTGTACTGAAAAATGCAATATCGCTCCAGTCTGAAGGATTATCTCCAGAATCCCAGATCCTTACTTTCCAGTAGCATAATGATTTTGATGCAAGCTCTTTACCCTGGTAAGGTACAAGGTGATTCTCTGTTGAAATTATTTTTCCCGTATTCCAGAGGTCGGCATTCTGTTCATCGAGAAGTGCTACACTGCTGGCAACAAGTATCTGATATGTTTTCTGGACAGTACCATTCTCCTGAGAAATTATTTTCCAGCTTAAGCATGGCTTATCTGTTCCGATACCCAAAGGATCAGTCAGATTCTCACATCTGAGATCAGTAACTGTTAAAGATATATCGTTGTGAAAGCATCCTGTTAATAGTGCAATCAGAACAAATTGAAGGATAAAACAAAATCTTGACATGTAGAAGTAATTTTAAAAATTTATATCTTACAGAGGTTAAAGATAATGTTTTTACAGCGACTGAATAAAAGTAGAAAACCTGCAAATCATCCTATGCTGACCTGCAGGTCTTCAATTCAACCTGACCTTAAAAAACCAGGTTCCTGATATTGATAATTATCAGGACACCTTACTAACCTGTTTTTTGTATTTTTTTCTCAAAAATAGTTCTGTTACAACTTTATGGTATATTTCTATCACTAAGTGATACCACAATAAACAGACAATTAGTGATCCCTGTTTATTCCGTGTAACAGAATATTTTTTTACAATGGAATAAATAATTCCCGGAATGGTCTATATATTAAAGGGAAATGGTTAAAAGAATTACAATATGAGAAAGACTATAATAGTCTCAGCTGTTGTTGTTTTTGTTGTGGTGATAGCCCTGATGATATTTAACAGGGTTATATCAGGGAAAAATCAGGTAAGTGTCTTTGCTGAGGTTAAAGAAGGATTATTTGAGATAGCTATTTCAAATGCAGGGGAGTTGCTGGCTGAGAATTCGTCAGATATACTTGGCCCCGATATTCAGGAGAGTGAACCCCAGAGGGGAGGCGGGAGTGCTTTCAGATCCGGAGGGGGGCATGACAGAATGCGTATTATGAGTTATAAGATACAGGATATCGTTCCCGAAGGGACTATTGTAAAAAAAGGTGATTATGTTGCCCGGCTTGACAGGACAGAGTATGATAATACTCTTAAGGATCAGGTTGAAAAACTTAGCACTTTACTTTCAAACCTTGAAATGAAGATCCTTGATACTGCAGTAACGCTTACCGATTTGAGAGATGATATAAAAAATCAGCAGTATCTGGTTGAAGAAGCCAGGATAACACTTGCCGAATCTAAATACGAACCTCCTGCAAAGATACGTCAGGCAGAAATAAGCCTGAATAAAGCAGAGCGGGGACTGGAACAGCTGAGAAAAAGCTATGACCTCAGAAAGGCGCAGGCACTTACCGATATTAAACAAACGAAACAGGCTCTTACAGACGGAGAAGAACTTGTGAAGGCTCTGCAGAATTTTCTTGCACAATTTACAATAAGGGCACCCTCTAATGGTATAATTATATATAAGCAGGAATGGAATGGTGCAAAAAGAAAAGCAGGCTCTACTGTAAATCCCTTCGACAGAGTTATTGCAACTTTGCCAGACCTTTCATCAATGCTTTCAAAAACTTATGTTA
>CAZPMM010000287.1:0-3796 GCA_964587405.1 uncultured Rikenellaceae bacterium | reverse complement strand
TTACTGGGTTAAAAGCATTTTTCAAGTATCATTTATAAAAAGTTTTACCCCCTGAATCATTAGGACGGATTATATCATTCCCGGATCCAAAAAAACGTTATTTTAATGTACCTTTGAAAACTGTACGGCTTTTCAATTTTACATATTAATCTTCTGATCATTCCCAGGATTGATTATAACTGCAAACTACCATTTCTTAAGCCGGCCGCTATTTTGTAATATTAATTCTTTATAACAATAATATGGGCAGATCGCGGGAGTCATTTAGCAAAAAAGAAGTCAGAACAAAAAAAGAGAAAAAGAGAAAAGAAAAAGAACGGAAACGTGCAAAAAAGAAAAGTGAAGGCAAAAAAGCCAGCTTTGATGATATGATAGCATACGTAGATGAGTTCGGAGTTATTACCTCAACGCCCCCTGATCCGGACAAGAAAACAGAAGTAGATCCGGAAAGCATTGAACTTACAATAAATATAAACAGTCCTGAAAACGTAGCGGATTTTGAAAAAAAAGGTGTTATCACTTTTTTTAATAATTCCAAGGGATATGGATTCATACGTGATATGGAATCAGGTCAGCGTATATTCGTACATGTGAGCAGCCTCCTTGAACCTGTTAACGAAAACGATGTGGTCATTTTTGAAATCACAAAGGGCTTTAAAGGACCATCAGCAATGAAAGTGAGATTGTTTAAAAAAGAATCACAATAAATAACAGAAAAATAAGATATCAGCGAGATTGTATAAAGTTCATAATTATTGCAACTAATTCTTCCCTGTAAATTTTCATTTATAAGTAATTTAAGCATTTAACCATTATTAATCATCATTCCGGAGGAAATATCATCATTTATCAGATTAACATATTTAAAGACCACTAATACATTTAATACCATTTAAAGAAAGCAATTACATGTCCTTCATAAAATCAGACAATTAATACAATTACATACAATGAACAGATCGGAAACTTTAAAGTACATCGGTAATCTCTCACAGTTGGGAGGTTGTCGTCATTACATCCTCACCGAAGGATGGGCAAGGGGATTAAGGGCAACAGATTTCAATACAGGTAGCGGATTGAATTATACCGTCATTCCCGATCGCAATATGGATATTTCAATGGCTTCATACAAAGGCAGTAACCTGGTTTACATTACCTGTAACGGAGAAACTCATCCTTCTTTTTTTGAACCAGAAGGTGCTGGATGGCTTCACACCTTCAGCGGCGGATTAATTGCCACATGCGGTCTGATGTGGCTCGGGGCCCCATGTACTGATGGAAATGAAGTTCTCGGATTACACGGCAGGATATCAGCTACACCAGCAAAACAATATTCTGATCTTTCAGGATGGGAAAACAATGATTATATACTGAAAGTAAAGGGGCATATGGAGGAAGGCAGATTATTCGGAGGTAAATTAAGGATTGAAAGAGAAATATCGTCAATGCTGGGACAGAACATAATCCGTCTGAAGGACACTGTTACAAATTTCGGGAACCAGACAGTTCCTTTCACCTTACTTTATCATATTAATTTCGGATTTCCTTTTTTATCAGAACATACTGAACTGGTATTTGATGCAATTGAATCACTTCCGCGTGATACCGAAGCCGAAAAGGGGATGAAGGAAATAAAGTCATTCTCAAAACCACAACCGTCATTTAATGAGCAGGTCTTTTATCATATTCCGAAAGGAAATGAAAAAGGAGATACTTCAGTCAGGGTAATAAACAAAGAAGCCGGAATAGGCGTAAGCATTAATTTCAATGTCAACCAACTGCCTAAACTGACTCAGTGGAGGATGATGGCATCAGGAGAATATGTTCTCGGGATAGAACCAGGCAATGTTCATTCAAAACCAAGGGACCTTTTAAGAAAGGAGAATGTTCTTCCTCTCCTTCAACCCGGGGAAATGGCTCTTTCAGGGCTTGAAATAATGGTTTATGATATATAACAACCGGTTCTGATACAATTCGGCTGAACCTTAACATCATTTTATTGTTATTAGTCTGAAATCATTAAGGAATCCAAATTCAGAATATTGGTCTCCTGATGTCCGGGACAAAAAAGCACTTCAATATTTTCTTTTTTAAGGGGAAGTTTGATTGTCTGCAATTTTTCTATTGATTTTTTATAATACTTTTGTTCTGGTTAAAAACAGATTTAAATAGATTATTCATGAATTAAATCGTCTGGTTATGATTATCGGAATAGACATCGGAAGCACCACTACCAAAGTGGCTGCAATAAAACCGGATAATGTAATAATAAGGATAAAAACAAAAGCTGTTGATGCAATAACTTCAGCAACCGGAGCATTTGGAAAACTGATAGTTGAAAACCATTTCAGTCTGGATAGTATTGAGAAGATCAATATCACAGGAGCTGGCGCATCAAGAATAACCAACAATCTGTTTGGGATAAAGACAAACAGGATCGGTGAAATGACTGCTATAGGAACTGGTGGAAAATATCTGTCAAAAAAAGATAAGATCATTATATCAAATATCGGAACGGGAACAGCCATTATTGAGGTTAACGGTAAGGATATCAATCACCTTGGAGGAACAGGTGTCGGAGGCGGTACCATTATCGGTCTGTCAAAAAAAATGCTTGGCACAACCGATTTTGATACCATAATGGAATATGCATCCAAAGGGATAATCCATAATGTGGACCTGATGATCAGGGATATCACAGATACCAATATCAGTTTTCTCGATAAGGAATTCACTGCTGCAAATTTTGGCAAAATGCGTGACAATGCGACAAAAGAGGACATAGCTATGGGAATAATCAATCTCACTTATCAGGTAATTGGAATGGTATCAATATTTGCAGCAAAAAGCAAAAACAATGATACAGTTGTTGTTACCGGTAAAGGAAGCAATAATCCCATTGGTCAGAAAATACTTAACCACATTTCCCAGACATATAATATCAGTTTTGAATTTCCTACCGATGCTGAATATGCCACTGCAATAGGCGCAGCTTTATCAATGTGATCACAATTTGTGCTGATGGTTAATAATCTTTGTTAAGTAAAATGAAACCGACATGATTGAATTCAAACGCAAACACGTGATGAATATAATTTTCAATCATGTGCGGTTCCCTCGCTTGAGTGGGGGCAGGCTATCCGACCTTTTAAAATAAATTATATACGTGTGAAAAAGAAAAAACCGGATGCAAATAAAACAGTTCCTTCACCTTCTGAAAAAGGAGTTACAAATAAAATAAGCAGACGAAAAGCTCTTAAGAGCATGATCCTCTTGCCTATTCAATGGAGCCTGATTTTTACCGCAGCAAGGGTTGAAGGATTTTCCAGGGCTCTTCCTGAGATTAAGGTACCTGCAGGGAATAAATATTCATATATACCTGATATTCTTCCCGAAGATGTATATACTCCCAACAAGCCTTTCGGAATTGGACAGGGAATTTTTCCGGGAAGGGTAAGCTGGGTATGGGATCCTTCTTCAACAAATCCTGATTGTATCAATAAACCTGTTCCGGCAGATGCCACAGGAATGAAATATGATGCCTGGTTCATGGACAGAAACACAAATCAGGATGCTGTTGATAAAATGCTTATCACTGGATTGTTTTCAATTAGCGGTAAGAAAAATGACAAGGATGCATGGGATACAATATTCAGATATCACAATAAAAAGCGGGGGAAAGGAGATGTCCCTTACAAAAAAGGAGAAAAAATATATATCAAACTAAACCGGACTTCTGCTTCGGGAGGTATGGATTCAGAGTACAGGAGACGCGAAGATCGGCCTGTAACACTTT
>CAZPMM010000286.1:0-3797 GCA_964587405.1 uncultured Rikenellaceae bacterium | reverse complement strand
AAGGTATTGTGAAGGTCCATATAAGATAGACCTCCCGGAAAAGTATTTATAGCTGCCAGTCCGGCAACTGAAGCAAAAGATTGCCTTAAAAATTTACGTCTGTCGAATTGCATATCCGTTGATTTTAGGTTATGATAATTACCAAACTTATAAAAAAGAGATTAAAGAAAAAAATCAGGAAGTATTTTGGAGAATTATTCTGAATGCATTTTTTATGTGTTCTTCTGGTTCAATAAATTAACGCTTTTTCAGAATCATAATATGTAAGATACATGATCATCATGTATTCCCTTATTATCATGAATATTTTTCCCGCCGGGGAAATATGTTTTTATTTTTCAAATGATCTTGATTTGACCGTTAACATTAATCTCTTCTTTCTTCATCATTTCAGTTACCCATAACAAGAAGATCACCTGGTTTATTTCCGAGTTTTATGACCATTATGCCTCCTTTTACCACATCGGCAAAAGGTATAAAGGTTGAAGATAAATAGTTGCCATTAACCGATACAGACTGGATATATACATTTTCCGGCCTGTTATTTTCTGTTTCGATCACAAACTGTTCACCGGAATAATATTTACTGCTGAGGTTAATGATTATCCTGTCAAAAATCGGACTTCCGATACTGAAGATCGGATCAGGTGCCGTAAGACCTTTAATGTCAAACAATCCTATAGCAGACATCACATACCAGGCACCAAGTTGTCCCTGGTCCTCATCCTGTCCGTAACCATAGCCATGAATACCTTCGGTTCCATAAAAATCATTCAGGATTGCTCTTACCCATTTCTGGGTTTTTGAAGGATCTCCGGAATAGTTGAACAACCATGATGTATGCAGACATGGCTGGTTCCCATGATTATAGGGTTTGGTAATTCCTGCAAATGCGTGTATCTCTGTTCCTCCTCCGAATATGTCTTTCTGTGAAATAAGGAAGGTACTGTCTAATCTGGTGTTGAATTTGTCCTTTCCGATCCTGTTAACAATTCCTTCAGGATCATGAGGTACATAGAATGTATATTGCATGGCGTTTCCTTCCTGGAATCCGTCATGAGGAACAGATGCATCAAAACTCTCATGAAAAGTACCATTTTCAAATTTTGGCCACATCATTTTCTTTTCCGGATGAAATATTTTATCCCAGCCTTTTGACAATTCCATTAACAATTCGTAATCGTCGTTTTTTCCGAGGGCTTTTGCCATCTGGGCAACTGCCCAGGATGTAAATGAATATTCAAGTGTATGTGAACATGAGAACTTCCATAATTCATCTGCACCTTTTCCTCTTGATTTATATGGGACATATCCATATTTCACAAATTCTCCCACATCCATTTTCCCAGCGCCAAAAACTCTGTTTTGTGAAGTTATCTCATTTTTCAGAGCGGCTTCATAACCTTTCTGCAGATCAAAATCCCTTATCCCACACATATATGCACTTACTATGGCCAGAGGTACCTGGTTTGTTCCTACACCAGATACATATTTGCTGCAGGCCAGTCCGTCACCAAGCCATCCGGCATCTTCAAAGACCTGCAGATGTGTTTTAACAAAATCGATTGTGTATTCAGGATATGCAAGTGCCCATAGTTGGATCAGGTTCCATTGCCCTCCCCATATTGCATCGGTATTGTAAAAATTGAATTCAGGTTTGTTATCATTTCCAGTGGGGATCATTCCATTAGTCCCGTCATTTTTTGGATAAGCTCCGTTGATATCACTGGCCAGACCTCTTCCTAGTAAAGCATGATACAGACCTGTGTAAAATTTTACCTTATCCTCGTGGTTGTTCCCTTCAACATGAATTCTTCCGAGACAGGCATTCCAGTTTTCATGGTTTGATCTCTTTGCATCATCAAAGCTGATAGCTAAGGCTTCTGCTTCAAGATTAAGACGGGCATTCTCAACAGATGTGTATGATAGTCCTGCTTTGATGATTATACTTTCATTCTCCTTTGTTGAAAAAGTCAGGTATAGGCCGGCACCCCTTCCTTCTGCTTCAGATTTCCCGGGCACTGTTTTTTTGCCGTGAAATATCCCGTATGAGTCAGGATCTTTATCAATGATAGCAGAAAAGAACATTTTAACACTCGATCCGGACTGATACTTTTTTACATATTCAGGACTTGTTTCAACAAAACCTTCAACTCGTCCATCATTTGTCAGTTTAACCGATGCATTTTTTACTTCACCACTCTCTCCCTGTTTATTGCCTATATCAAAAAGAATATGTGACTTTTCGTTTGCCGGAAATGTATATCTGTGAAAGCTTACTCTGCTGGTTGATGTCAGTTCAACCCTAATATTATAATCTTTAAGTAGTACAGAATAATATCCGGGGTTCAATATTTCATCCCGTTTGTCAAATTTTGAGCGATACCCTTTATCAGAAAAATCTGTAGACCCGGGTATTGTCCTAAGTTCTCCGTTGGTAGGCATAAAAACAACTCCGCCTATCTGGAATTCATGAAAATTCGGAAAACCTTCAATTGAATTATGTCTGAAGTCATATCCTACAGCTTCCCAACCACTTGCATTTCCCATGTGGCCGTTTGTCGAAGGCCCGGGTTTTGCCATTCCAAACGGATTCGCTCCGGGAGCAACATGAAACCATCTGCAATGCGCTGTTCCTATTTGCGGATCAACGTATCTGGTAAAATCTTCAGGTTCTGTATCTGGTTTTTCTGTTTTACATGAAAATGAAATAATTAACAATACTGTAATAAACGGTAACAAAAAAGAGCTTCTCATAAATATGTAATTATTAGTTTGTTCTTAACTCTTACTTTTGTCTCGATCCCGGTGTCCGGCTTTGATAATTGTCAGTACGGCATCATGAGTCCGGAGAGCAACCCCTGCCCCGGCCTCTGTCCCCTGCTTCTGGTATCTGAAACCGGTTGCGGAATTTCTAAAATTACATAAAATTTATATATTTAGAGCTGAGATTTTTACAGTTACTCATTAAATTAATTAGTATGATAGTTAAACCAATGTTGTTGGTGCCGGCAATAATTACCATTTTTTTATTCAGCTGTACAGGACTCTCTCCCGAAACAGGAAAAACGGAGACTGGTGAAGGGATAAAAATAAAGATATACAAACAGCCAATTCTGGTGGAAAGGTCAGATAATGAGAATATTTCAATTACTGTGCCAGCCTTGTTAAAGGGTGAAGGGCAGGTTTCGGTAAGACGGATCGATATAAAGTTTAATGAATCCGGATCTGTTAAAAATCTTTCATCGATTAAAGTTTATTGTATTACTGAAGGAAGCGATACTACTGAATCTAAGCTTTTCGGAAGGATTGATCGCCCTGGATCATTTAACAGGATCAGAGGCAAGGAGCCCATAAAAGACCAGGAATTAAAGTTCAACATTGCATTCAATTCGGTTGAGAAACCAAATCTTATGGCAGGTTTGTTTGTCAATAATATAAAGATTTTCTTTTGTGGGAGAAAAACTTTCAATATACCGGTTTCTAAAGAAGAAGGTACTATTCGCTTTGGACGGATTCTCCGTAAAGCAGGACAGGATAATTGTGACACCTACCGTATTCCCGGACTTGTCACTACAAAAGCCGGGACTCTGGTTGCAGTTTATGATAACAGGTATAACAGGAGCAAGGATCTTCAGGAAGATATAGATATAGGTATGAGCAGGAGTATTGACGGAGGGGATACATGGGAGCCGATGAAAGTGATAATGGATATTGGAAAATACGGTGGTAAGCCTGAACAACTTAATGGGATTGGTGATCCGAGTATTCTTTATGATGATAAAACAAATACTATA
>CAZPMM010000285.1:0-3799 GCA_964587405.1 uncultured Rikenellaceae bacterium | reverse complement strand
TAGAGAACAAAAAAGTCATTCATAAAGAGGATCTTCTTCAGAAAACTCTTGCTATCAGGCAGCTTTCAAATACTCTGGCAGATGCCAACATATCAATGAACAATCTCTTTGTTGTGAGCCCGGCAAATGGTATTGCAATAAAGGAAGAGAACTGGAGCACAGGTCAGAAATGGGGAGTTGGTGATCAGCCTTATCCAGGATCGAAGCTGATTGAACTTCCTGATCTTTCGGAAATGAGAGCCGAAGTCCGGATCAACGAAGTAGATGTCTCAAAAATATTTATCGGACAAAGAGTTGAAATACGCCCTGATGCATATTCGGATTCAGTATATAATGCGAAAGTTGAATCAGTTGCCACGCTTGCCACCAATAAGGATAATAAATCAAAAATAAAAATCTTCCCTGTTCAGATAAGAATAAAAGATCACGGGAAAACGCTTCTTCCCGGACTTACAGTAAGTTGCAGGATAATAGTCAGTGAAATCCCTGATGTCCTGTATATTCCGCTGGAATCATTATTTAATGAACAGGGAACAGACTATGTCTATATCAGATCTGGTTCAGGATTTAAACGCAGAAATATCAAAACAGGCTCTTTCAATACAATTTATGCAATTATACTGGAAGGTCTTGAAGAGAATGATATGATAGCGCTCTCGGATCCTTTCCTCAAAAAGGATGTATTCATGGAAAAAGCATCAGATGCTAACAGGAAAGCAGAAACAGGAAATAAATGAAGGAAATAAAAGGAACAGAGATATGAATCCGCTAAGTTTTTCTTTCGTTACTAATAAAATGAAGCAACTATTATATCTGCTTATGGCGATACAGATCCTGTATTCATGCAAATCCGATCAGGACACAGAATATTCAATACTAAAGGGCTCTTTCAGGCAATCCATAATTGAAACAGGAGAACTGGAAGCAATAAATGCAATAACAATTTCAATGCCGAGGATCAATTATATTTACGGATATAACTTCAAGATCATTGATCTGGCTGAACATGGGAAAAACGTACAAAAAGGAGAACCTGTAATAGTCATTGATCCTGCGTCGGTTCAGAAATTCATAATTGAAAAAAGAGAATCACTTGAAAATGAAATAGCTTCAGCAAACAAGCTGAAAGCTGAGATCATAAATAATATTCAGGATCTGAAAGCCCAGATAAGGAATGAACAGGCATTATATGATATAAAAAAGCTTCAGGCTCAAAGCTCAGCTTTCGAATCGGCCGGGCTGAAAAAAGTGATGGAGCTTGAATTCCGCCAGGCAGAAATAAGACTCGAAAAGTTACAGCGTAAGCTTGAGTTGAAACCCAAACTGGACTCTCTTGATTACCTTATTCAGCAAATAAAGATCATTCAGAAAGAAAATGAGCTTAAAGCTGCTGAGGAAACACTGAAACAAATGACCGTATACAGTCCTCTCGATGGTATCTTCGTGACTGAAAGGAACTGGAGAACCGGCCAGCAGATAAGGGTCGGAGATGAAGTTTATCTGGGAAATCCTGTTGCAAAAATACCTGACATAAGAACAATGAAAGTAAACGGGATAATCAGGGAAAATGATATCAGCATGATAAAAACCGGTCAGGATGTTATTGTACGCCTGGATGCACTGCCCTCAGTACCATTTAAAGGAAAAATTAGTAAACTGGGAAAGGTATGTGTTGAACGGGATGGGAAAAATGTATTTCTTACAGAAGTGCTTATCGCGGAATCTGATCCCAGACTTAAACCCGGAATGACGGTAAGTTGTGAATATATAATCTTTGAAAGTGATGAGGAAATATATGTTCCGAATAGTTGCATAAAGGAAGAAAACAGACATTTTTATGTCTTTTTAAAAAGAGGAGGAAAGATCAGAAAGACCGAAGTCCGGACAGGACCATCAAACAACATGTATACAGTAATAAACGGTTCTGTCAGACCGGGACAGAAACTCGCAATTCCGGATAATGTTTTAACACTACAAAATGAATAATTATGCAGATCGAGGAAAACGTCAGAATAGCGGTTAACTCGCTTCGTGAACATAAATCCAGGTCACTTCTGACGATGCTGGGAATTATATTCGGTACGGCTTCTGTCATTGCCATGATATCAATCGGAGAAGGTGCAAAAAAACAAGCCATGGCTAAATACCAGGATCTTGGAGTAAACAATATCATTATTCGTGATAAAGACCTTACCGAATCCGATCTTGAACAGGTCCGGTCGGCATTTTCGCAGGGATTATCTCTTGAAGACACGAGGGCAATAAATGAAATTGTACCGGGAGTTATGGGAATTGCTCCACAATCGGAAATAAAACTGGAAGCAATGTACACCGATAAAACATCCAAAGCCACTGTTATCGGAGTCACTCCCGATATAACAGATATTCTTAATTTCAGGATGGATAAAGGTATTTTTATTAATGAGGATCATTATAACAGGCAACTCAGGGTTTGCGTACTTGGAGCAAATATATCACGTGAGCTGTTCAGTTATCAGGATCCCCTGGGAAAAAACATAAAAGTGGGAGATCAGTGGTTTGAAGTGGCAGGGGTGCTTAAGACAAAAGCCCTCTTTACAGAAACAGTAGGTGAACTGGCTGCACGCGATCTAAACAATGACATTTATATCCCATTATCAACATTTGTAAAAAGAATTCCTTTATCCGGAAGCCTTCAAAGTGAACTTAAACAGGTAACCGTCAGATTTTCAGGCTCAACCCGGCTTATAGAATCTGCAGATATAATAAAAAGTATTCTGACACGACGACATTTCAGGAATGATGATTTCAGCATAATAATACCCTATGAGCTGATGGAACAGGAGAAACGCGAAAGCCGTATTTATAATCTTCTTCTTGCTTCTATAGCTGCAATTTCACTGATCGTTGGGGGAATAGGAATAATGAATATAATGCTTGCCTCGGTACTGGAACGTACACAGGAAATAGGTATACGCCGTGCCATAGGAGGGAAAAGATCAGATATTATGAGCCAGTTTGTGACAGAAGCGATGGCAATGAGCATAACAGGCGGACTGATAGGTGTATTATTGGGAATTATGATATCTCTGGGTATAGGTTTACTGACAAGTGTAAAAACCAATCTTACACTTTATTCAATTTTTATTGCTTTTGGTTTTTCCGTGATCGTTGGTATTACTTTCGGGTACCTGCCCGCAAAAAGAGCAGCAGAACTAAAACCAATCGAATCGATCAGACATGAATAGTTTAATAGGGAAAGAGACTGTCCGGCAAAACTTTACTCATAAATAAGCCCCTGTCCGGATATAAGGGATATTTTCATCCTTCTGTATCATTACAGCCCATTCTTTCTCTGTTTTCACTGATTGGCCCCGGCTTTTTAATAATTTATTATAAAGGGGGTTAAAATAGCCATCTTATAGTATTTATTACTATTAAACCTTCTTCAGGACTTTGTATAATTCCTGTATATCATTGGAAAGATTACTCAGAAGCCTGTTATTACGGTCTGTAATGCGGGCAATAACATATTGGGTATATAGCTCCAGATTATCCTCAACATTATTTACTCCTGTATCCTTAATAAAATCCTGCCTGAAATCATTGAATCTGTTTTGCGAACCGATGAATGCCATAATTATACTCTTTAAATTAAATAACTCCTGCAAAATTAACATGCATTACAAAAGAATTGAAGAAAATTATGAAATATTAATCATTTAAGCTAAATTTGATTTGACTAATATTATTTTACAGCAAGAACAGTATTAGGATTTACTGCTCCAATCGTATAACACTTGTTTACAGACAGTTTTCT
>CAZPMM010000284.1:0-3808 GCA_964587405.1 uncultured Rikenellaceae bacterium | reverse complement strand
CAGGAGAGATATTTTTGCTTGGCGATATTTTTGATTTCTGGTGGGAATATAAGCTTGTCATACCACGAGGATTTACACGATTTCTGGGAACAATATCATCATTGACCGACAAGGGCATACCAGTACATTTTTTCACAGGCAATCATGATATGTGGGTAAAGGATTATCTTGAGAATGAGTGCGGTGTTATTATGCACACCTCTCCCCTGACCACCGAATTTGACGGAAAACGATTTCACATTGCCCATGGAGAAGGACTCGGATCCAGGAGTATTCTGTATAAGATCCTGCTGAAAATATTTCACAACAAAGTCCTCAGGACTCTCTATTCTTCTCTTCACCCTTCAATAGGAGTGGGAATAGGTCACAGGTGGTCACTAAATTCAAGGCTAGGAAAAGGTATCAGACTTGAATATCTTGGCGAAGAGAATGAAGATCTGATCAGATATACAGAATCTTTTGCAGCAAAAGAGCATATAGATTACTTCATTTTTGGACACCGGCATCTGGCAATGACTTATAAAATGAAAGAAGGTCCCGAAATATGCTTTCTGGGTGACTGGATAAACCACAGCAGTTATGCCGAATGGGATGGCAGCAACCTGATATTGAAAACAATCGGTCAGCCGATCTGACTATCGATCCTGGTTGTAATAGTGAAATATGAATAAATATCATTTATCGGCCGTAACTGGTAATAAAGTTTATTACCCGATTTCCAGGCCATGTCAATAAGTCCCATATTTCCTGTACTTTCTGTTTCTGAAGTCTGAACTGAAAGAGATCTTCTGAAATAATCCCTTAGCTCACCATTATCCAGTCTTTTAATAACATCCATCTTTTCCTTAAGAGCTCCGGTACGGTCGTTCTTTATGAGATTGCCAGTTGAGATATGATAACGTCCGTGCTTAAATCTTAAAAGTGCTACCGGCATACCGTATTTTTCCTCATCTTCACGTCCCGGACTGTATTTTGCCACGTTCTCTATCATTTCAACAATTATGCTGAATACCCTCCGTCTTAATGATTGTTCAATATTTTCTTCATTGAGTTTCTTTTCCGTAAAAGAAATGACCTCTTTCCCGACATCATGATTTAAATGTCCCGACCAGATAAGATAGATACTGTTTTTAGCCATCATTCTTTCAAACTTTATGACATTCTGTCCCGTAAAAGATTTCTCTTCCGTACCGGTATGACAACCCATTCCTTCAGAGTTCACTGTCTTGCTGAGTACAAAATAGTGCTTTTTGTCATTCAGTTCCAGAAAGTCATAATCAAGCTTGTTACCTGTCTTTTTTGCCATTTCAATAAGACCAAGTCCTGCTCCGCCTTTACTACTTAATGATGCGCTGCTGAGCATTTGTCTGTAAACGGCCCTTATCTTATCCGGATCAAGCTTGTTGATCCCTTCCAGTCTCTTTCTGAGCTCATCAACATTCTTTGAGGAAATAACATTACCTGTAGTTACAGTATAGCCACTGCCTGTCTTTGAATAGAGTACGAGCGACATGTCGTTCATTCCTGGTTGATCACTATGTTTTGCAACATTCTGAAGACTTTCAACAACGAACATAAACAAGCGTTTTCTGCCAACTAAACCATATTCGGCAGTTTCCATTTCTCTTTCAATAAGCATCAGCAGGGGAACTGAGTTTTCTAAAGTAACCGGACCTCTGTAAACAAACATGAGGTTTTCTCTTTGCATCTTATTACGCAACCAGCTTATCAGATCCATTAAGATATATCCTTGTGAATTGTTCCGGTTTAAAAGTAAAAAAAAAATGACGACTTAAAAACATGGAAACACAGAAGATATAAATGATATTTCAACAGGTAGAAAAGTGTAAATATATCTAATACAGAAAGAATAAGACTTAATACCTATTTGCAAAATGGTTTTTATTCATATTTTCGCTGTAAGAATTCACCACAGAATAATGTTTTACAGGTTTCTTCAGTTTATTATCCCTCCTTTTACATTCCGGGTATATTACAGACGGATATTTTATTCGAATCTGAAAAAAGTACCGCTTGATAAACCGCTCCTTTTTGTGGGAAACCACCAGAATTCCTTTATTGACGGTATCCTTGTGGGTTCATATCTCACCCAGCCTATACATTTCACTATGAGAGCTGACATGTTCAGGAAACGTTTCGCAAGATTTGCTCTTAAAGAACTTAATGTCTCTCCGGTTTACAGGCTTGAGGAAGGTTTTGAAAACGTTCATAAGAATATTGAGGCATTTACCGCTATTTATGATATTCTGAAACAGAACGGCAATTATATAATGTTCTCCGAAGGAGTCTGTATCCAGGAAAAAAGACTGCATAAGCTGAGAAAGGGTACGGCAAGACTTGCATTCGGAGCAGGAGAACAATTTGGTCTCGATATTCATATTGTTCCTGTCGGCATCAATTATACTTACCCTGCACAGTTCAGGAAAGAGGTAATGATAAACTTTCACGATGCTTTCAGCATAAAGGAATTTGAAGAGCTTTATAAGAAACATCATGCAAAAGCCTTACTCAGGTTCAATGACAAATGTTATAAAGGCTTACTTGAAGAAGTCATTATTGTTGAAGATCCAAAAAATGACTGGCTTGCCGAAGAACTTCTGAAAATTGAAAGGAACAACATCATTCATCCATTTTTCCAATGGATGTTCAGAAGTGATGACAGGAGAAAAGCCGAAAAACTAGTTGCCGATAAGATCAACCATATTACGAAGAAAAACGAAGAAAAACGTGATTCACTTGAGAATAAAGTGAAGGAATACACTAATATGCTCTCCTCTGCGGGATTGAAGGACGAGAATATTGCCAGGAAACTTGACTGGGGCTGGCTGAGATATTTTGTTCTTATAGCCGGACTTCCTTTTTTTGTGGCAGGTTATTTTTCAAATCTTATACCCTACATTGCCCCCCGGGCACTAACAAAAAAATTAATAAAAGACAGCAGGTTTACTACCGGATTATATGTCGCGAGCGGTACAGTTCTTTATCTAATATGGTTTCTTATTATATTGATCTGTGGATTAATTTTTGCTGGATGGAAAGGGATACTTATTGCACTGGCAGTTCCGCTAACCGGATATTTTGTCCTTTTTTACCAGGAAATCTTCCGGGAACGGCTGAACAGGTTCAAATTTATTGTAAAATCAATTAAAGATAAAGCGCTTATATCCGACCTTAAATTCCGTCGTAAAGAGATCTGTACTATAATCGATAATATTAAAGTTGATTAGAGTCTTTTTTTATCCGGTCCATCCCTCTCTGTCGAGATTTCTATAGTTTATCGCTTCAGAGATATGGTCGGTTCTTATATTTTCTGATTCATCAAGATCTGCAATGGTTCTGGCTACTTTCAGAATGCGGTCATATGCTCTTGCAGACAGTCCTCTCATCTCCATGGCAGTTTTCAGAAGCCTGCCTCCCGTTTCATCAAGATAGCAATACTTTCTCTGCATTGATGATGACATCTGTGAATTGGAATAAACTCCCTGAATATCTTTAAATCTTTCTGCCTGAATTTCTCTTGCCCTGACTACTCTTTTCCTGATAGTTTCGGATCGTTCATTATTGCACTGATCTGAAAGCTTATCATACTTAACCGGGGTCACTTCAATATGAATATCAATCCTGCCAAGCAACGGACCGGATATCCTGTTAAGATATTTCTGCACCATACCGGGGGAGCATACACAGTCTTTTTCAGGGTGATTATGAAATCCACAGGGACATGGATTCATTGAAGCTATAAGCATAAAGCTTGCAGGGTAATCACATGTTGATTTTGCCCTTGAGA
>CAZPMM010000283.1:0-3814 GCA_964587405.1 uncultured Rikenellaceae bacterium | reverse complement strand
TCTCCTGTACTTGACGGACAGATTTTGACGTATCTTTGGCATGATTTTTATGAGTAATTAATTACAAGGATATTTCTCCCAATACATAGAAATGTTCTGGGTTAGTTATATTAATGCTGCAAGACTCTGACTGTCATAGATAAAATTATCAGAAAGTTTAAAATATAAATATGAATCCATGAAAACAATAGATTTTTCTTATTTCATTGAGCGTTTCCTATCCGGAGAGATGAATGAAGCTGAAAAAGAGTGGTTTAAGAATGAGCTTTGTAAAAATGAAAAGCTTCGCCAGGAAATTACTCTTAGGCAGCTCACTGATTCCACCCTTAAGAATCATGATGTCCTGCATTTAAGAAATAAGCTGACTGCAATAGGGATGAAGAAAGCAGCAGAAACATCCTCCAGAAAAGGGAAAAAACACAAAACACTTATACGTGCCGCAATTTTTGCGGGTCTGATCCTTGGTGGAACACTTGCCTTCCTGAATACAAGGACAATGTCCACAGATGAAATATTTGATAAGTACTACAAAACTTATGACGTTACCACTCCACTTCGATCAGATAACTTTGCAGATAATGTTGATTATTTAACTGCGCTCGAATATTTCAACGTAAAGGATTACCGTAATGCAGCGCTTTATTTTAATAAGGTACTAAGCAGTGATCCCCGGTATATGGAATCAGTTATGATGACCGGAGTATCAAAATTCGAGGAAGAAAACTATCCTGAAGCCAAATTATCTTTTTCAAAGGTCATCGATGACAGAGACAATCTCTTCTTTGAAGATGCACAGTGGTATCTGGCATTGTGTTATATCAAAACATCTGAAAAAGATAAAGCCGTTAAATCACTGACATATATAAAGGATTCAGAAAGTATTTACAGCCACAATGCAGGAAAGATACTGAAGAAGATGAAGTAAAAACGGGTACTTTTCAGGGAGAATGAGATAATTTTTTGTTCTTATTTAATATGACCGTCATTCAGAGACGGTCATTTTTAATTTTTACGGCCTATTATTTTAACCTCCGTCCTTCTGTTCATTCTACGTCCCTCCGAAGTTATATTATCTCCTATCGGTGATGTATTTCCATAACCCTTATAGAGCAGACGGGATTGATGTATTCCGGTTTCAATAAGATAGTTAACAACAGAAAGAGCTCTTTTTTCGGATAATTGAAGATTATATTCTGCGGTACCGGTGGAATCCGTATAGCCACCAATTTCAACAATCAGATCTTTATTGGATTTTAATAATCCGGCGAGGTTATTAAGCTCTGAGATAGATTCTTTTTTAAGTTTCCAACTGTCAACTTCATAAAAGACGTTTGTGAGTAACATTTTCTCGCCGATCTTTAAAGGACTGAGTCTTATTTTTTTAATCAATGGTTCCATCACAGTGTGGATTCCCTCAAACATGAAATTTTCAGAATGAAAAAGATAACCCGGACAGGATACATTTATTCCATAATTATTTCCAGAAGGTAGACATACAAGGAAATTTCCCTTTTCATCTGTTTTGCTTTTAATTGTAATCTTATCATTTGTAAGATTAATCAACTCAAAATCTGCTTTTAATATTCTGCCTGTTTCTTTATCTGTGACACTACCCTTCAGGTAGGATACAGGATTAGGTCTGAATGATTTGTCGAGAGTGAACCAGAATATGTCTTTACCATTGGAATTATCACGTCTTGAAGAAAAATATGCTTTTTGTCCGCTTGCATCTATAACAAGACCCATGTCATCACTGGAAGTGTTAATTGGATATCCCAGATTCTTAGGCTCAGTCCATGTGCTGTCTTCTTTCATTCTTGAAAGATAAATATCCAGTCCCCCCATTCCCGGCCGCCCGTTTGATGAAAAATAAAGCGATCTTCCGTCGAAATGAATAAAAGGTGACATTTCATCATCTTCAGTATTGATCACATCACCCAAATTGACCGGATTCTTCCATGTACCATTGTCATTCATGATCGAATACCAGATATCCTTTCCTCCCTTTCCTCCCGGTCTGCTGCTTGAAAAGAACAGCATATTACCATCTGCGCTTATTGAAGGTGTGGATTCCCATGAAGGAGTGTTTACCGGTGGACCCAGGTTATAAGGAATGGACCATTTTCCATTATTATTTGCTGAAAAATAAATATCACAACTGCCAAGGCCTCCAGGTCTGTCACATGCGGTAAAATACATATAATTCCCGTTTGAAGACAGAGTCAGAGCTCCTTCATTTTGTGGGGTATTAAGGGGTTCACCCGCATTGAAAGGAGTCATCCATCCTGTGTCTGACAAGAAACTTATATAAAAATCTTCCTGGTATTGTGCACGGTTCATAAAACCAGACGGTCCGAATGATTGCCTTGTAAACATCAGGGTCTGGCCATCTGCAGTTATAGATGGCCAATACTCATCATCCTTAGTATTGATTGAGGAACCGATACTGACGGGATTGAAAGGTACCGGTTTCTTTACAGCTTCAATGGCAAACTCACAACTCAATATATTCTTTGCTGCAATTTGTTTATTTTTGGCATTGCCTTCTCCATGTCGCAAATATGTCCTGTAGTTCTTTAAAGCAGCCTCATAATCCTCAATTTTCATTTCAGCACAGGCCAAACTAAAATATACCGGGATATATGCAAGTGAATCAAGACTTACAGCTTTACGGTAATTTTCAGCAGCCCTGGCATAATTATTCTGTTTTGCATATAATTCTCCCAACATCATATATGCCTCATAGAATTCAGGATCGTGTGAAATGGCTATTTTAAAAAGTGTTTCTGCTTTTTTAAAATCGAAATATTCATAGTATGTCACACCGTCATTGTAAGTTTTCAGTGCTTTGTTTGAACGTGTATGCAGGGACTGGGAATAAATCTTTCCTGTTACCAGAAAGGATACAATCAGAATAAATAATGTCGGAATAATTCTCATTACTGCTTTAGGATATATGCATATATTTGTGAATCTGCAGGGATATTCTCCATTCAGGATTTTTAAGCACATAACTAACTATATGCGGGATAATTGAGTTGAATTTACTCCATTCGGGTTGAAGGAACAAATGACAATTATTGTTAACAAGAGAACGACATGTTTCTGCCCATTTAAAATCATCTCTTGTTTCAACAATAATTTTAAGTTCATCAGCAAGCCTGCAACACTCATTCAATGGTGGTATGTTTTTTTTCGGAGAAAGACAGACCCATTCCCATTTTCCGCTCATCGGTGATGATCCTGAAGTTTCGAGATAAGTTTTCAGTTTATTCTTTTCCAATCCCTTACACAGGTAATCAAGATTCCACATAAGAGGTTCTCCTCCCGTAACAACCACAGAATCAGTGTGTGAATTTACAGCGTGGTTAATTATTATATCTGTATTTACCAGAGGATGTAAACCGGGGTCCCATGCAAATTTAGTGTCGCACCAGTTACATCCGACATCGCAACCGCCCAGTCTTATAAACCAGGCAGCTTTTCCTGAATGATATCCTTCACCCTGTACTGAAAAAAACTCTTCAACAAGCGGAAGATTAATCCCGTCTGATTGTATTACAGATTTTTTAACCATGTTCCTGCCAGGATCCTGAGTTGCAGAACCTGTGCAAATATAGTAAATTTTTCTCTTTTTTACATTATTTTCTGATTCTCAGAAGCTTCAGAAAAGTATCAAAGAAAAAGGTATTATCATGAATTCCTGAAAACATGCATGCTCCCGGGCCATATGAAAGAATAGGAACCATTGTTCCGGAATGATCAGTTGTTCCGAAAACTGCTTTAAATTTGTCTTGTGAATCACTTCCGGCGG
>CAZPMM010000282.1:0-3817 GCA_964587405.1 uncultured Rikenellaceae bacterium | reverse complement strand
AAGCGGTAAGGATAACAGGTATGGACGCGGACTGGGACCCTATATTGTAAAAGAAGATAAAATGTTCCTTCTTGATGATGATGCAAATCTCTTCTTATTCAGGCTTGAAGGTCCTTCAGCTTCATTGATCTCAAAATACAGGATACTGGATGGAATTGAAGCATGGGGACCTATTGCGATTGCTGGTAACTATCTTATTATGAGGGATGCAAGAAATATGGTGTGTTTGATGATCGGAAATAATATTTCATTATGAACAAAAAAATCTATGCTATTATTTCACTTCTTATTATTCTGATCTTTATAGGATATATTATTTATGATTCCATTACCTCCGGCAGAGTGGTAAACCCTGCAGAAAATACGGGAAAAATAATAACTCACCGGGATATGTGGAAGATTGAGAAAAATCTGGATATTAAATACGGCAAACTTCAATCGGTTGCAGTTTCAGATAATGACACTGTTTATCTTGGAGGTGATACATTTCTTGCATGTTATGATAAAAATTTGAACTCAGTCTGGATAATTCAGATGCCGGAAAAGATCAATGCTGTTTCAGTTTTCAGAGATACGGTATACGCGGCTTCTCAGGAGAAGATCTATCTTGTAAATAATAACGGTCAAATTATCTCTGAATGGGGTCCATATGAATCAAACAGTATAGTAACTTCAGTTTCTGCATCCGGAAAAAATGTCGGATTTGCAGATTCAGGAAATAAAAGAGTATTTATTCTGAACAAAAAAGGAGAAGTGATCTCTATGGCTGGTCAGTCGGAAAATAAGTTCATCATACCCAGTCCGTATTTTGATGTTGCACTTTCCAGTGGTGGTCTTTTTTATGCAGCAAATACAGGGTACAGAAGAATTGAAACCTGGACTACAGATGGTATCAAGATAGATGAATTTGGTGAATCTGGTATTGCTCCCGGTGCATTTTGCGGATGTTGTAATCCCTCTCATTTCACAATTATACCACAGGGTTTTCTGACAGCAGAGAAGGGAATTAACAGAATTAAAATCCTTGACTCCGGCGGGAGATTTGTTGAGTTTGTTTCATCAATAAACACCTTTACAGCATCTGTTCCACTGGATATAGCTTCTTATGACGGAGTAACTATTTATGCAGCAGATCCTGCCAATTCTTGTTTAATTGTTTTTAAAAGAAAATATGATACGGTAGATTTGTGAAAACAGTTCTTTTTATAGGATAATATAAAGATTTTGTATTATATATTCATGGTATAGTTAAAAATGGAAAAAACGGTAACAAGAAGCAATTTTGTAAAAACTGCCGTAAGGTTATTTATGGCTGGTCTTCTGGCTTTTATTGCTATTACACTGGGAAAACGGGTTGTAAATGGAAGTAATTGTGCGGGCTGTTCTGGTTACGGGGTATGTAACAGCAGCAATGATTGTGAATGTCATATCTATAAGCGGTAAGATTTAAAGGAAAACACAAAATAATGATGGTTAATTCTTATGGCATAAACTGAGGAATTGAAAAAACTGCTTCTTTGATGTAGCAGATAATTAAAAAGTTGAAAAATTTGAAGTTATTTTGGAAGGAAGCTCAGAAGATATGGTAGAATCAAAGAATAAATATAAGTCGAGAAGGGATTTTGTAAAGAAAGCTGGTCAGATACTTGTTGTGTCTCCTCTTGTTGCAATACCGGCGGCACTTGTGCTGAAAACAAATGTTTCGGGTTATGTCTGGCAGATAGATCCTTTTAAATGTACCCAATGTGGTCAGTGTAAAACAAATTGCATTAAAACACCATCAGCCGTGAAATGTTATCATGCTTATGTGATGTGCGGGTACTGTGATCTTTGCGGAGGATATCTGCGTCAGGGGGTAAAGACAATAAGCACGGGAGCCGAAAATCAGCTCTGTCCTACAGGTGCAATTACCAGGAGATTTGTGGAGGAACCATATTTTGAATACATTATTGATGAAGACCTTTGTGACGGATGTGGCAAATGTGTAAAGGGTTGTATTGATTTCGGGAACGGATCTCTGTATCTTCAGATAAATCAGTATCTGTGTGATGGCTGCAACGATTGCCTTATTGCCAGGAAATGTCCTTCGTACGCGATATCACGTGTTCCGGTAAGCCAGCAATATATTCCAAAGGAAGCTGGGCCAAAAAAAATTGAACAATAATCTGTAACCGGAATCTAAACAATTGAGCATGATAAAAAAAATACAGCCTTATATTATAATCCTGATATTTCTCAGCTGGCATTTTGTCCTGTTTGCACAGGACAGGTTTCCACGTCCGGAATTTGAATCGGGATATGTATATCCTGAACATCAGGTACCATTACAACGATCTCATATCTGGGAATATATAGATACTATCGTTTTAACAGGTGCTTTATCCGTAACAGCCTGGTTGGCAATAAAGAAAAGATCGAGACAGGGACTTATATGGATGTCTGTTTTTTCGCTTGCCTATTTTGGTTTTTACAGGGAAGGTTGTATCTGTTCAATAGGGTCTGTTCAGAATGTATCATTAGCATTATTTAACGGGAGTTATTCCATTCCCCTTACCGCGCTTCTTTTCTTTATGATTCCTTTAATATTTGCATTGTTTTTTGGAAGGGTTTTTTGTGCTGGGGTATGTCCACTGGGCGCCATACAGGAACTGACAGGTTTTAGTCCGGTAAGATTACCACAGGCCATTGAGTCGGTAATGGCTGCCATACCGTTCATATATCTTGCAGCAGCGGTATTATTTGCTGCCTTGGAAAGTCAGTTTATAATTTGCCGTTATGATCCCTTTGTCGGGATATTCCGTCTTGACATGCCTTATACCATGCTGGTCTTTGGTGCTTTACTTCTTTTTTCCGGAATATTCATAAACCGTCCATACTGTAGATATCTTTGTCCGTATGGTGTTCTGCTCAGTATATTTTCCCGCTTTTCTCGCCGGCATCTTACAATCACACCTGCTGAGTGTATCAACTGCCGCCTGTGTGAAAATGTCTGCCCTTATGATGCTATACTTCCATCAGATGTTGTTATGCATGTAAAAGAGCCTGTAAATATCAGGAAAAGCTTTTTGATGTACCTGGTTCTGGTACCTTTGTTTGCGACAGCCGGTGCACTTGTTTTTTATAATCTGGGACCGGTATTGGCAGGTATCAGGCAGGAAGTACGCCTCGCCCGTGAGATAAGGCTTGAAGCAGAATCAGGCATAGAAGCTGTATCCAAAGATGCTATTGCATTCAAGGAAGCAGGAAAGACGGAAGAAGAGTTGTTTACAGAAGAATTGGTTATTATTGACAGATTCAGAAAAGCTTCGCCCTGGGCAGGAGCATTTCTTGGTTTATCATTGGGTATAAGTCTTGTGGCTCTGACAGTAAGGACTTCCAGAAACGCTTATGTCCCTCATAAAGGTAAATGTTACAGCTGTGGCAGATGCTTTAAATATTGTCCTGTCGAAGTCAGTAAAAAGAGTTAAAAATGAAGCTTACAGATAAAGATATCAATGTTCTTAGAAAAATCAGCCTGATTGCCGGGATTTTTACGATTATGGTAGCTTTCACGATGATATTCAGCTATTTTCAGCTTAAAACAATCAATCCACTTGACAATCCTGCCCTGACTGCAATAAAGGAACAATATGATAATGATCCTGATAATACCGAGAAAGCCGAGCAGGTACGAGCAATGGATCTTATGGCCAGAAAAGCTTATTTTGCTTCCAGGCGACAGGTTGAAACAGGTTCATATCTGCTGCTGGCGGGTGCCATCATCTTCTTTTTATGCCATCATCTTATTTCCGGAAATGAAAAGATACTTCCGGATGTT
>CAZPMM010000281.1:0-3835 GCA_964587405.1 uncultured Rikenellaceae bacterium | reverse complement strand
GTCCTGATGCCTACTGGCGGAGGCAAGTCGCTGTGTTATCAGTTGCCCGCGATGATATGCCATGGAACGGCAATAGTCATTTCTCCTCTTATTGCCCTTATGAAGAATCAGGTGGATGCAATGAGGAATTTCAGCACAAATGATGATGTTGCTCATTTCCTTAATTCTTCCCTTACAAAAACCGAAATAGCAAAAGTCAGGAAAGATGTCCTTGATCGTGAAACAAAATTATTATATGTTGCACCTGAGTCGTTGACCAAAGAAGACAATATTGAATTCCTCAAGAACATAAAAGTTTCGTTTTATGCAATTGATGAAGCACATTGTATATCGGAATGGGGTCATGATTTCAGACCCGAATACAGGCGGATCAGACCAATAATTGATACTATCGGCAGGTCTCCGATAATTGCTCTGACAGCAACTGCAACACCAAAGGTACAGCATGATATACAGAAAAACCTTGGCATCCTTGAAGCCGATGTATTCAAATCTTCATTTAACAGACCGAACCTGTATTATGAAGTCAGATCCAAACAGGATGTTACGAAGGAGATCATTAAGTATATTAAGAATAACCCGGGTAAATCAGGAATAATATACTGTCTCAGCCGTAAAAAGGTGGAAGAGATGGCTGAGGTGCTCCAGGTTAACGGGATAAAAGCATTACCTTATCATGCAGGAATGGATTCGGCAACCAGAACCCAGAATCAGGATAAATTCCTGATGGAAGAGGTTGATGTCATCGTTGCCACCATCGCTTTCGGAATGGGTATCGACAAACCTGATGTGAGATTTGTGATCCATTACGATATTCCCAAAAGCCTTGAAGGTTATTACCAGGAAACCGGAAGGGCCGGAAGGGATGGAGGGGAAGGGAACTGTATTGCATACTACAGCTATAATGATATTATAAAACTGGAGAAATTTATGCAAGGAAAACCTATAGCCGAACAGGAAATAGGTAAACAATTGTTGCATGAAACTGTTTCATATGCAGAATCTTCAGTATGCAGAAGAAAATTACTGCTTCATTATTTTGGTGAAGAATACCCAAAAGAGAATTGCGAAGCATGCGACAACTGCCTTCATCCCAAATCTCAGTTCGAGGGTAGTGAATCGGTTGTTAATGTACTTGAAACAATACTTGCAGTAAAAGAAAAATTCAAAGCCGACCATATTGCTCATATTCTTTCAGGAAAAGTCACATCCGCGGTCAAATCCTATAGGCATAACAAGCTTGAATTCTTCGGGATAGGTGAAGAAAAGGATGAAAAGTTCTGGAATATGGTGATCCGTCAGGCTCTTATAGCAAAACTGCTTACGAAAGATATTGAAAACTACGGTCTTCTTAAAGTAACCCAGAAAGGACAGGAATTCCTGAGTAAACCTGTATCATTCATGCTTGCGGAAGATCATGATTATAGCGATACAGCAGAAGAGGAAAGTGCTTTCGGTGCAAAAACAGCTGCAGTCGATGAAGAACTCTTCAGCATACTTAAAGACCTCAGAAAAAAAATATCAAAACAAAAAGCTGTTCCTCCTTTTGTGATTTTCCAGGATCCTTCACTCGAGGATATGGCAATACAATACCCTGTTACTATTGATGAACTACTGAACATTTCAGGTGTGGGAGCAGGAAAGGCACAACGTTATGGCAGGGAGTTTGTCGACCTTATTAAAAAATATGTGGAGGAGAAGGAAATAATCAGACCTCTTGATATGGTTGTTAAATCAGTCGTAAATAAGTCAGGAATAAAGGTTTATATCATTCAGAGTATCGATATGAAACGTTCTCTCGAAGATATAGCCGAAGCAAAAGGACTTGATATGGGAGAGCTGCTTTCCGAAATTGAAGCAATTGTCAATTCAGGGACAAAGCTGAACCTCGACTATTATATTAACGAGGTAATTGAAGAAGACCGGCTACATGAGATATATTCATATTTCAAGGAAGAAGCTGAATCAGAATCACTTGAAGAAGCGATAAAAGAACTCGGGAACGATTTTGAAGAAGAAGAGATAAGACTGGTAAGGGTCAAATTTCTTTCCGATATGGGGAACTGAAAACGACAGATGCAATTACATAAAAAGGATAGACTAACTGAGATGGTACGAACCATCTCAGGAGAGATCTTTTATTATAGCGAATGGTTGTATTTCTGAGAATAAGGTAATCAGGTATCGATTTTATAAATAAAACAGCTCCGGCTAAAATAAGAAATCTGCTGTCTGCGAATGCTGCAGTCATCGTTCCAACCTGAAGAATTACGGCAGTAAGTGTCGCTGCAGCAGTTATTATGGTTGAATGATCGGTGTAAGAACCTGCTTTCGAAATCCATCTTGCCCTTTGTCTGAGAAATGCTCCGGTTGTTGAAGCAGCAGCAGTTTTGACTGTGGCTTCTCCCGATTCGAGCCATTTTATGGAGGAACACTTTTCTGATTTAATATTGTGCAGAAGGAATACATCATCTCCTGATACCAGTTCGTCATGCAGGTTATTACCATGTTTTTGAAACGACATGGCAGTGAATGCAAGATTCGCTCCGTTGCACATAAGTGGGTCTCCTGCTTCTGCCGAACCTGCCGTAATACCCTGCAGACCCAAAAACTCAAGTTCCTGAAAACGCTTGAAAAACCCTCCTCCTGAAGCCTCCAGAATTACCGGGCATATTATCATTTCAGGCTTGTACTGTTCATAAAAGGATGCAATTGTCCTTAACCATCCTGTCTTTAATCCCGTGTCGGCATCAACAGTAACAATGAGTTCTCCCACAGCAATACCCGCACCGGTCCTGATTGCTGACTTTTTCCCTTTTCCTTTATTTTTACAGGTTCTGAAATTCTGTATGCCGGCAAAATCTGAAGCAATAATATATGTTCTGTCTGTAGAATTATCATCTGCCACGATTACCTCAAATAACCCGGGCGGATAGTCCTGTTCCGAAATATCTTTAAGCAGGAGCGGGAGATTTTTTTCTTCATTTCTGCAGGCAATAATTACTGAGATAAATATTCCCGGATTGTTTCTGACAAAATACGGCTTTATTCCGGTAAGACTTCTGTATATATTAAGAAGTATATAGAAATAAGGTATAAGGAATATCAACAGGACCCAGTACATAATTCATTTCCTCATCCATTCATAAAAGTTATAATGTTCGCTGCTCATTCCCAGAGCTTCATAAGTTTTCATTGCCCTTTTGTTCCCTGTTTCAACATAAAGTCTAAGTCCTGCAATATCATATGCAGTGGCTTTTTCCTTTATGAAAGTGTACATTTTCCTGAAGATGCCTTTACGGCGGTATTCAGGCATTACAAAAACTGACTGAAGCCACCACACATCGCAATTGCGCCAGTCGCTCCATTCATATGTTATAAGCAGTGAAGCCACTACTTTCCCGTAAGCTTCAGCTACATAATATTCACCTTTCCGGTTGTCGGAAAACACAGCATAGACTCCTTTTTGAAGGATGTCTCTTTCAAGTGATCTTTTTTCAGTTTCCCAGGCCATTTTAAGCTGGAAGTCTATAATTGCCGTAGCGTCTGCAAGATTTGCTCTTCTTATAAGAATCATCTGATCTTAATGGATTTATGGTAAATTCTGTGTTAAATGTCATGTTCACTTCCTCTGTATGTCTGGTAAAATAGTTTATACCGCAGTTCATTGCAACTTGCCTGCCAAAAGAAAGAAATATGCCACAGGGATTTTCTTTTTGTATGATTTTCTTGACATAATGTGGATTGACGGATGAGAAACTATCTTGTCAGCAATCTCTTCCGATGTCTGTATTATGGCTATATTTGGAATGAGCAGAATCACCTTGATTTATAT
>CAZPMM010000280.1:0-3861 GCA_964587405.1 uncultured Rikenellaceae bacterium | reverse complement strand
GGGCCACCGCAAACCCAACTTCTGCGTGACGCGGAAATTCGTCTGTCGTCCGGATATTGCTGCGTGCAAACCCAACTTCTGCGTGACGCAGAAGTTGGGTTTGTCGTCCGGAACCCGTCGTCATCGGGCCAGCCTCCCTAACTCTGGCGGCCCTTGATCTCGGTCTTGAGGATCTTGCCCACCTTGGATCGGGCGGGTTGGACCACGGCGACCACCCGCATCGGCGCCTCCGTCTGCCCGAAGAGTTGCGCCATGACCGGCGCGATCCGGGACAGCGCCTCCTCCAGCCGGGCCACCGACATCGGTGCCGCGCCGTACCAGAAGCACGGCAGCGAGGACCCTTCGATGTTGGCGATGAACTGGCCGACATCGGGCGCGCGCATGATCACGATCTCCCCACCGCGCGCGAGGACGGGGAAACAGAGCACCCCGGGCTGCGACGTGAGTGGGGGTGGAGGGCTCGGCGGGGTCCGCCTAGATTGACGGGCATGGACCCCTCCATTGCGCCTGTTCTCCGGACGGCCCTGCGCTCGGCGATGCGTGAGCGCGACCGGCCGGCCGTCGATGCGATCCGGTCGGCCCTGGCCCGTATCGCCAATGCCGAGGCCGTGCCCATCGAAACCGTGCCGCGTGCAGGGGCGATCGAGGGAGCGGCCATCGGGGTGGGTGTCGCAGACGCCCCCCGCCGGGTGCTCGACGAGGCCGAGATGCGCACGCTCGTGGCGGCGGAGGCCGACGAGTTGGCGCAGGCCGCGGCCCACTGGCGGACGACGGGAGAGACGACCGGGCGGGCGGACGCGATCGACAAGGCCGCGTATGCCGAGCGCGGGGCTGCCGTGCTGCGCCAGCTCGCCGGGAGGGGCTAGGCCCAGCTCGGCGGCGGGGGCGGCGGGGTCGTCGGAGGCGGCGGGGGCGGCGGCGTGGCCGGGGGCGGCGGCGTGGCCGGGGGCGGCGGCGTGGCCGGGGCCACATCGGAGGGCGCGGTGGGCGCGGCAGCCTGCTGTGCGGCATACCCGGGTGGAGGTGGGGGCGCCCCCGGGGGAGGAGACCCGTAGAGCCCACCCGCGCCCTGCGGACTCGTGCAGCGCAGGGGCGCCAACTGCCCTCCGGCCTCCAGGCCCTGGAGGGTGTGCAGGACCCTCTCCTTCTCGGAGGCATCGACCGGATGGCCGTGCGCCTCGCGCCAGGTGATCAGGCCGAAGTCGCGGAGCGCGGCGTCGGCGGCCCGGTTGGCACCCATGCCTCCCGGCGCTCCGGCCGGGCCGGAGATGCCGGCATTTGCCATGGCCTGGTCGGCCTTGGCGGCCATCTCGTTGGCCGCCTGCTTGGCCTTGTCGAGGAAACCCATCGAGCCCTCCGCATCGTGTCGGTCAGGGTCGGCCCCCATTGCCCACCCAATGTCCTCCGAGCGTATGACGGGAGAGGGTGTGACGGCATACCTTTTGGGAAGGTCCGGCAAGGGATGCCGGCGCGCGACTTGAGGGGAATGCCATGACGATTCACGGTTCACTGTTCACCGAGTTCAAGGAGAAGGACACCCAGGATCCCTTCTCCCTGCAGAACAAGAAGCTGCTGCGCATCGACATGCGCTACGGCGAGGTGCAGGCCAAGGCAGGCTCGATGGTGGCCTACCAGGGGGATGTGCGCTTCACGAAGCAGAGCAGCGGGCTGGGGCGGATGTTCAAGGCAGCGGTCACCGGCGAGGGTGTCTCGATGATGACCTGCTCGGGGAGCGGCGAGCTCTTCGTCGCCGATGAGGCCTCGGAGGTGCAGGTCATGTATCTCGAGAACGACTCCCTGTCCGTCAACGGCAACAACGTGCTCGCCTTCAGCAACTCGATCCAGTGGGACATCCACCGGATCCAAGCGCGCGGCGCGGCGATGACCGGCGGGCTCTACAACGTGTCGCTGCGCGGCACCGGGTATGTCGCGGTGACGACCAAGGGTGATCCGATCGCCTTGGACGTCGCGTCGGCTCCCACGTTTGCCGATGCGCAGGCGGTCGTGCTCTGGACCGCGGGGGTGTCCATGGATGTGCGCGTCGACACCGGCGGCATCGGGACGATGATCCGCGGCGGCAGCGGCGAACTGCTCCAGATGGCCTTCGGCGGCCAGGGCTATGTGTTGGTGCAGCCCTCGGAGTCGGTGACGTCCGGTGGTCACCAAGGAGGTGGCCAGCAGGGGCCGGGCGGAATGCTCGGCCAGTTGCTGAACTGAGCCCCCGGGGCGCGTCCAGGGGGCGGTCCTCGGGCCCGCCCGGCTTCCGGCTGACTCGTGGTGGGCAGAGAGTCCCGCGAGGCGTGCGGGGCGGCATACCCTGCCTCATGGCCCGGCTGCGGAAGGTGACGCCACGGATGCGCGGCTGGGCGCGCAAACGGGCCGGCAAGGGCTTCACCTATGTCGACGCCGACGGACACCGGCTGCCGGCGGCCGACATCGAGCGGATCAAGTCGCTGGCGATCCCGCCCGCGTGGGAGGACGTCTGGATCTGCCCCGTGCCGAACGGCCACCTCCAAGCGGTGGGGACCGACGCAGCCGGCCGGCGGCAGTACCTCTACCACCCGGACTGGCGGATCCGGCGCGACGAGGCGAAGTTCCGTCGCGTCACGGCCGCGGCCACGCGGCTGCCCACGGCACGACGCAGGGTGGCCGCCGACCTCGGCGCACAGGGTATGCCGCTCGAGCGCGCCGCTGCGATCGCGGTGCGACTGCTCGATCTGGGCTATTTCCGGATCGGCAACGATGCCTATGCCGATGCGAACGGCTCCTTCGGGCTCACGACGCTGCGACGCCAGCACGTGCGGCGCAAGGGGTCGACGCTGGTCTTCCAGTTCGTCGGCAAGTCCGGGATCGAGCACACGATCGCGATCGAGGACGCCGACATCGTCGAGGCGATCCGGGTGCTGCGGCAGCGGCGCTCGGCGAGCGACCGGCTGCTGGCCTACCAGGTGGAGCGGGCGTGGTCCGATCTCGACGCCGCGGCGGTCAATGCCTATCTCTCGGACGTGATGGGCGGGGAGCTCACCGCCAAGGACTTCCGCACCTGGCACGCCACGGTGCTGGCCGCGGCCGCGCTGGCGGCGAGCGCCGAACCGGGCGACACGGCGGCATCGCGGAAGCGCGCGGTCAAGGCCGCCGTCGAGGAGGTCGCGGGCTATCTGGGCAACACCCCGACGATCGCCAAGAACTCCTACATCGATCCTCGCGTCCTCGACCGTTATGAAGCCGGCGCCGTCATCGACCTGCCCAAGGCCCGCCTGCCCGAGCGACGTCAGGCCGCTCTCGAAAAGGCGGTCCTGGCGCTCCTGCGCGACGACTGACCCCGCCCCAAGCGACACTTGGCTGCACCTGGCCACCCCTTGCGTCCGGCACGTGGACGGCATACCAACCACCTTGCCGGACGCAAGGGTTGGACCAGCGCGAGCCGACCCCACCGCATGGGCGAGAATCGGGGCATGACCACGACGGCGGAAACCACGACCGACATCCTCGACGTCGCCCGGGCACAGGTGCTCGAGCGCGGTGAGGCGTTGACGCAGGCGCAGATCGTCGAGGTCCTGCGCACCGGGGACGACCGGCTCGCGGACCTGCTGGCGCTGGCGCACGAGGTGCGGATGAAGTACCAGGGGCCGAGCGTCGAGGTCGAGGGGATCGTCTCGCTCAAGACCGGGGGCTGCCCGGAGGACTGCCACTTCTGCTCGCAGTCGGGCCAGTTCACCTCGCCGGTGCGCTCCGTGTGGCTCAACATCCCCGAGCTCGTGCGCGCCGCCAAGCAGACCGCCGCGACCGGCGCGAGTGAGTTCTGCATCGTCGCCGCCGTCCGCGGCCCTGACGACAAGCTCATGGAGCAGATGCGCGAGG
>CAZPMM010000279.1:0-3870 GCA_964587405.1 uncultured Rikenellaceae bacterium | reverse complement strand
TTCAGTTTTAAAGCCGGACATGACAAAAACCCTGTACATAATAAAAAGATTTTAACTTTTTTCATGTTATTTTTTGAATTTATACAAAAATACAGTACGTTTGAGATCAATTTAAAAATAATTATGATAATAAAATTAAATATCAGAATGTATTATTGTTATTATTGCAGATGCAGATCTGGCGATCCTTTGATATTCAATTAATCATACTGAGAATCACATAAAGGCTTGCCGGAAAAAAGGCAAGCCTTTTTTTAATAATATACTTAATAACCATGGAAAACACACTTAACAATCGCACAGTAAAATTTTTTAACGGGAAGCAGCTTCCCCTTGAGATGCACAAGGTACGTATAGTTCAGGCGCTGAATCTTGTACCGGTTGAACAAAGGAAGGAGGCAATAAAAGCTGCAGGATTCAATTCATTTCTTCTTTCAACAAAGGATATTTTTCTGGACATGCTGACAGACAGCGGAACAAATGCCATGAGCGACAGGCAGCTTTCAACCATGTTCGTAGCTGATGATGCATATGCAGGATCAATCAGCTTCAGGAAATTTGAGAAGAGTGTCCTTGAGGTATTCGGGAAGAAATATATTCTTCCGGTACATCAGGGAAGGGCAGCAGAGAATATTATTTCAAAAGCATTTGTCAGAGAAGGTTCTGTAATCCCTATGAACTATCATTTCACAACAACACGTGCCCATATTGAAATCAACGGAGGAAGCATACTTGAGCTCTATACTCCTGAAGCCATGAATATTAGTAGTTCTCATCCCTTCAAGGGTAATCTGGATCCGGAGAGACTGGAAAAAGCAATCATCGAAGTCAGGCCTGAGAATATTCCATTTATCAGAATGGAAGCATCTACCAATCTTATCGGCGGACAACCGTTTTCACTTGACAACCTGCGCCAGGTAAGAAAAGTAGCTGATAAATACAATTTAATTATTGTAATGGATGCCAGCCTCATAGGTGAGAATGCCTACTTTATCCTGAAGAGAGAGCCTGGTTGTGAAAAAGAGACTATCGGATCCATTCTGCTCAAAATGTGTGAACTTTGTGATATAGTTTATTTTTCGGGAAGAAAAGTCAGTTCGGCAAGAGGTGGTGCAATCTGTACAAATTCAGAGAAAATTTTTACAAAGATGAAGCATCTTATTCCCTTGTATGAAGGTTTTCTTACCTACGGTGGTATTTCAATACGTGAAATTGAAGCAATGGCACAGGGACTGATTGAGACAATCGAAGAGGATGTCGTTGGACAGTCTCCGATGTTCATTGATTATATGGTAAAGGAACTTGTAAAACTTGGCATACCTGTTGTAACACCTGCCGGAGCCCTTGGTTGTCATATTGATGCAACACAATTCCTGCAACATTTACCTCAGTCTGAATACATTGCTGCATCTCTTGTTTCGGCCTTTTTCATAGCTTCGGGCGTAAGAGGTATGGAACGTGGTACAATGAGCAGCAACCGTGATGAAAATGGCAATGAGATCTTTGCTGATCTGGAACTGATGAGACTTGCATTTCCAAGAAGGGTATTCACTCTTTCACAGGTAGAATATACTATTGACAGGCTAAACTGGCTTTATAAAAACAGAAATCTTGTAGGAGGATTAAGATTTGTGGAAGAACCCCCTGTTTTAAGGTTTTTCACCGGACGTCTGGAGCCGGTGAGTGACTGGCCCGAAAAACTTGCCGAAGCATACAGAAAGGATTTCGGGAATACTCTTTAAAATAATTGCCAGTATCTGTACATCCGAAATATTTATACTTTAAATTGCATAACCAACATATAAACAGTCAGGCAATGAGGAAAATAACAATACTGGCAGCTGCTATTTTGTTAAGCCAGTTGATTATTTCACAAGTAACAACGGACTATTATCTGCCCGGAAAAATAAAATATAATAGTAATATTCCTGCACCGGAAAAATTCATCGGCCACCAGGTTGGAGAATGGCATCTTACTCATGACAGGCTGTATTATTATATGCTGGAGCTAGCGAAATTGTCCGACAGGGCTGTATGGGAAGAATATGGACGCAGCCATGAAGGACGTCCGCTGGGACATCTCATTATCAGCTCACCTGAGAATATCAAGAATCTGGAACAGTTGAGGTTGCAACATCTCAGACTGACGGATCCTGGTGTTTCGCCGCAAACCGATATCAGTAATTCTCCTCTTTTCATAAAACTGGGCTATGGCATACATGGGAATGAATCAAGTGCTCAGAATGCATCTGTACTTGTTGCCTGGCACCTTACCGCCGGTGATGATAACAGTATCGATGAACTGCTGAAGAATACGGTTATCCTTATTGATCCGGCTCTTAATCCTGACGGGATGCAGCGCCATTCGACCTGGGTTAATTTCACAAAAAGTCTGAAAAACAATCCGGACCCCAATTCCTGGGAATTCAGTGAATCGTGGCCGGGAGGCAGAACGAACCATTACTGGTTCGATCTTAACAGGGATTATTTAATGCTTCAGCATCCTGAGTCTGTTGGACGTGTAGCCGCCTTTTACAGATGGAGACCAAACATAATAACCGATCATCATGAGCAGAGTGCAAATGCAACATTCTTTTACCAGCCAGGGATACAGAGCAGAAATAATCCGTTAACCCCGCCGGAGAACCAGGATCTTACAGCTGAGATCGGAAAATATCATGAAAAACAACTAAACCGGATAGGAAGTCTGTATTTTACCGAGGAGAGTTACGACGATTTTTATGTTGGTAAAGGCTCCTCCTACCCTGATATTCACGGATCTATAGGTATTCTCTTTGAACAAGCCGGGGTCAAAGGACATCTTAAAGAAACACCAAACATGCTTCTTTCATTACCATTTACAATCCGTAATCAGGTTACAGTATCATTTTCAACCCTGGAAGCCGGTGTTGCCATGAGAGAAAAACTCCTTGACAACCAGAGAAGATTTTATATGGAAGCAGGCGAACTGGCTGATAAACATGCTGTAAAAGCTTATGTTTTTACTGAACCTGATGATAACGCAAGGCTTTCCGAATTCATCCGCATCCTCTTAGGGCATCAGATCAGAATATACCAACTCACAAAGGACATTAGCAGAAATGGAATCACATTCAGAACAGGTTCCAGTTATATTGTTCCACTGAAACAAAATGAATACAGGTTCATAAGAAGTCTTTTTGATCCTGTAAAAGAATTTACAGACAGTACGTTTTACGATATATCAACCTGGGTACTGCCCATGTCATTTAATATTCAGTATACACCACTTACCGGATTAAAAGAAGTGGAGAATCTTAAAGGTGAAGAAATACAGGAACCTCCTGTTGCTACTGGAAAAATAACAGGAAATGAGAATCCTTATGCATATCTTTTTGAATGGAATGAATACCTGGCTCCTTCAGCACTTTATGAGCTTCAGAATGCAGGTATCAGGACAAGAGTTGCCATGGGTAAATTTTCATTCAGAAATAATGAACTGGATCATACATTCACACATGGAACAATAATGATCCATACCGAAGATCAGCCTGTAAACAAAGCCGAACTAAGAAAAATAATAGAATCGGCAGCCCTCAAATGTCGCCTGACAGTTTACGGAGTCAGCACAGCTTTCACTGAAACCGGTATGGATCTTGGCAGCGGCAATTTCAGAGTCCTTGAGAAACCTTCGGTGGCGATGATAATCGGTGACGGGATAAGCAGTTCAGATGCAGGTGAAATATGGCATATGTTTGATACACGTTTTGGAATACCGCTTACCATGTTCCCGGTATCAAGGCTGAACAATATCAGTCTCAACCGTTATAACGTACTCATAATTGCCGGTTCGCCTGAAACAGATCCACAGGTGACAGAGAAAATAAAATT
>CAZPMM010000278.1:0-3872 GCA_964587405.1 uncultured Rikenellaceae bacterium | reverse complement strand
GGGAAACCTGAGGGAAGTACCCCTCTTATTTATTTTTTTTGTCGGACACTAGTGAAAAGAAATAATGAATTTTGCGCTTCATTGCTTGAAGGAAGCATAAGCATAAAATTGAACGGACGGGGAATGACCAATGAAATTATACTAAAGCCAAACCAACAGGCTTCATTAAACAGAGATGGAATTTCAATAATTAGTGTAGAGAATATAGAAAACAGTATTGCATGGATAGACGGATATCTGATATTGAAAAATGAAAATATGGGAAATATATTAGAATGGATTTCACATTATTATAATATTAATATTATCTTAGAATACAAACGTAAAATAAATAATATCCATGGAAAACTCGACCTGAAAGAACAACCCGAAACAGTAATGGAGGTACTCGCGTTAATATCGGGTACAAAGTATTCATTCGATGGCAACAGTTATCTGTTCAGCGACTAACTTAATCTAAAAGAGGCAGGTTCTCGTAAAATCCGCCTCTGTAAAGAGGTGTACAAAACACCTGATTTTTAATTTAATTAAACTAAAGTAATGCAAACAAAAATTAAACTATGTTCAGTTTCAATAAGAAACAATTTAAAATTGGTCCTGTTCAAAATGAAATTAACATTTATTCTGATTTTTATTGAAACACTGACAGCACATGCTATTTCCTACTCTCAGAAAACACCAATTGATCTTCAATTCAATGCCCCAGTTTCATTATACGAAATTTTTGATGCCATTGAAAAAAAGAGTGAATTCATATTTATATATGATGAAACCCTGCTTTCTGATATAAAACGAAGTGTCTGTACTGATAATGAACTCATTGAACCAATCCTTCAGGAGTTGTTATCGGGAACCGGGATATTCTATAAGATATTTGACAGACAGGTGGTTTTGTGGCATCAAATACCATCAAAGGTCCATCAGATTACATCATCCTTCGAGGTTGTGTTGCCTTTAGAAAACAGCCATCAACAATCCAGGTTAATTGATGGAAGTGTGGTTGATTCAAATGGTGACCCTGTAATAGGTGCAACTGTTGTTCTTAAAGGAGCTACATTAGGAATCACTACCAATCTTGAAGGTAAGTTCCAGTTAACTGTTCCTGCTGATGCCAAAATTCTGGTAGTTTCATATATTGGTATGAAAACTCAGGAGATAGATATCCAGGGTAGAAACTCACTAAACATAGTACTTGAGAATGAAACCATTGGACTTGATGAGGTTGTGGTTGTCGGCTATGGAACCCAGAAGAAAGTCAACATCACAGGTTCAGTAGACATGGTAACATCTGATAAACTTGAAAGTAAGGCTGTTACCACTGTTGGAGCTGCATTGCAGGGTGTAATTCCCAACCTGAATATTGAGATCCGAAGCGGTAAACCCGGCACCAGTCCATCTTTTAATGTAAGAGGATACGAATCAATTAACGGAGGCAGTCCTTTGATCCTTGTTGATGGTGTGCCAAGAGATCCAAACTATATCAATCCTGATGACATTGACCAGGTTTCTATTCTGAAAGATGCTTCCGCAGCAGCAATCTATGGGGCCAGAGGAGCTTTTGGAGTTATTCTGATCCAGACAAAGAGATCAAAAGAGCAGGATTTTCAGATCAATATTCACTCACGCTACACTGGTGAGATACCAATATGGAAAATTGATCCGGTAGAAGATCCCTATCTACATATGACCTGGGCTAACAAAGCTGCACTAAGGGCAGGGGGCAATCTGGCTTATGAAGAGTTCAGGGTGGAACAGGCCAGGATATATTCAGAGGATCCAAGACCTGAAAATGCATGGCTGGTACATAATGGGATGCTTTACTGGTGTGGAGGAGGCGGTAAGAACAATTCTTTTCCCGATATGTTCTTCAGATCGGTAGTGCCAAAACAGGATCACAGTATCAATATCCAGGGAGGCACAGATAAGGCTAAATATTACAGCAGTATCGGCTGGATTGAAGAACCGGGGATCTTCAAAAAGGAATTCAAGGGAGAATATTACTCAAGATTGAATACAGATCTGAAAGTCGATTTAAAAATAAATGACTGGCTTACACTTAATGAAAGTATCTCTTACAGCAGAAGAAATCAGGATTATCCTCATGAATATGATGCAGGAGCAAGCTGGACATCATTTACAAGGTTTGGAGCTTCATATTATGTGGGAGGATTTCCAAGTGTTGATCTTATTCATGAGCCTGATTATCCCGGGAGAGATTATTCTCAATACGAAGGAATGCTGATCGCTGAAAACCATTTTATTCCTTACCAGGTTGAAGGAGGCCGAAACAAAAACTTATATCACGATATCTATTTAACACAGGGAATAAAATTGAATCCCTTAAAAAATTTTGAGATAAGGGGAGATTTTACTTATAACCTCTACTTTAGAAGAAATGAAGATGTACAGAGTCATATAGATAAACTCAAAGGAAGATTTGATTCAACAATTGACCTTATGCAGGATGAGATGATCACCGGAGGATACAGCGAAAATACATTTGTTATTAATCAATATTATAATAACAATTACTATGTGTTTAATGCTGTTGCAGAGTATGAACTCGACAATACCGGTTCGCGGCATTACCTGAAGGGTATGGTAGGTTTTAACCAGGAACTCACCGTTAACAGAAGCGGGAGGTTACTGGCATATGATATGGTAACTCCTTCTATCCCTTCAATTCGTGCTACAGTCGGTGATCAGTATACAAGCAGCGCTGAATCACATCTGGCCCTCAGAGGTGTATTTTATCGTTTGAATTATATTTTTGGGAACAGATACTTATTTGAAGCAAGCGGACGCTATGACGGAACTTCGAGGTTCCCGACCAAAGACTGGTTCGGTTTCTTTCCTTCATTCTCAGTTGCATGGAGAATATCTGAGGAAAACTTCATGCAAAGGTTCGAATTCCTTGATAATCTGAAGATAAGAGCATCTTATGGTGAATTGGGCAACCAGAATATTGGTAATTATTATCCTTATCTTTCAACAATGCCCATGGGAATAGCTACTTATATAATGAAGGGCGAAAGAATTCCATATGTCGGAGCTCCTGACCTTGTAAGTCCGACACTGACCTGGGAGAGAACCCGAACTAAAAACCTGGGCTTGGATATCAGCCTTTTTGATCAAAAACTGTCAACAGAATTTGATATTTATTCAAGGTCTACTCTTGATATGTTGATGGGAGTGACATATCCGGTTCTTCTTGGAGCGACTGCACCACAGGAAAATGCGGCTGACCTTGAAACCAGGGGATGGGAATTCAAGATCACACATAGGGGACATATTGCAAGCAATTGGGATTATAATGTCGGCTTCAATATTTCTGACTGGAAAACCGAAATAACAAAATATAATAATCCAACTGGTTCAATAACCACACATTATGTCGGTAAAATAATGGGCGAAATATGGGGATATAAAACAGTTGGTATTTTCCAGACAGATGAGGAGGTAGCAAATGCCGCCGATCAGAGTCAGTTAGGACCAAACTGGCAACCGGGTGATATTCAGTTTGCAGATCTTAATGATGATGGTAAAATAACTCCTGGTAAGCTGACCCTGGATGATCCCGGCGACAGAAGAATTATTGGCAATTCAAATGCAAGATACAATTATGGGATAAACCTTGACGTTGCTTATAAAAGATGTTCATTATCAATGTTCTTTCAGGGAGTTGGGAAAAGAGACTGGTATCCTGCAACAGGAGGATTGTTTTTCCCATTCCAGACTACCATGATCCAGAACTATGAAATTGATGAATCATGGACAGAAGATAATCGCAATGCATATTTCCCTGCTCCGACCAGAATGAATGCAAAAAATTTCCCTTCTCAGACAAGATTTTTACAAAATGCAGCCTATTT
>CAZPMM010000277.1:0-3885 GCA_964587405.1 uncultured Rikenellaceae bacterium | reverse complement strand
TCACCAGTTGATACTCTTGAACAAACGGCAAATTATTACTGGGACCTTTTCCAGGAAGGAAATGTAAACTATCAGGACGGGAATACTGAATGTATCTGGGCTCTGCAGACAGACTATACAGCATATAAGGCTGAAGACGGGAGAGCAAGATTGCCCTATTCGCGTACTTATGGACCAGTATTCCGTGATGGAGCTAAAAGCCACCTTACCGGTACTCTTGAAGATGTCGGCGGACGTGGTATCTCTCAGATCATACCGACAATGTATACAAGAGATGTTATTTATGAAGGAAAATGGGCAGAAGATATGAGAAATTCTGATATCGTTTTTCGCAGAACATTTATTGGAAATGTTGAAACATCACCATATTATCTGAAAATTGTGCCATGGGATGTAATATACACTGGAGGCCCGGATGAGTCAACGAACAATAATAACCGAAGTCTTTGCTACCCGGTATCATGTAAAATTTCAACAGATAAGTATACCGGCCTGGATGCCGGAGAAAACAGAAGTAATCTTTTTCGTGATGAGTATTTCATAAGACTTTCGGAGACTATTCTTCTCAGGGCAGAGGCCAAGCAAAGAAGCGGTGATAAAAACGGCGCTGCAGATGATATAAATCTTCTCAGAAACAGAGCTCAGTGTACTTATCTGATTACTGCTGCCGATATGGATGATAATTTCAATATGATCCTTGATGAACGTGCACGCGAACTTGTATATGAAGAATGCAGATGGAACACATTACTTAGAATGGGTGGAACCATAGCAGTAGACCGTATATCACAATATGCTTACTGGCCCGAAGCCCAGGCTACACTGACCTTCGATTATAATCTCTGGCCAATACCCCAGACAGTTATTGATACAAACAAGGATAATGTACTTGAGCAGAATCCGGGATGGAAGTAATAAAACATTTTCCATGGAAGCTGGCATCAGTCTTGATTTTAAGTCTGATTGCCGGCTGTTCCGGCAGGACAACTCAGACAAATGAAGGATTCAGAAAAGAGATCAGCTCTGACCTCAGGGCTGATTTTCTGGATCCTCCTCCTTATGCAAGACTGAGAGCATTCTGGTGGTGGCTCAACAGTAATGTCACCAAAGAGTGTATAACACAGGATCTTGAGGCGATGAAAGCTAATGGTTACGGGGGTGCCATAATTTTTGATGCCGGGTCATCAAATTATTCGGTTGCAAAGAAAACAGATGCAGGTCCGGCCTTTCTGAGCGACAGATGGATGGAATTATACGGACATGCGGTAAAAGAAGCCGACCGTCTTGGACTGGAACTGACAATCAATGTTCAGAGCGGATGGAACCCGGGAGGACCATCAGTTACTCCTGAATTTGCCATGAAAAAGATTACATGGAGCGAAACAGATTTTACTGGTCCTGCAAAAATCACTTCAGCACTGCCTGACCCGCCATCAATCCTGCTTTATGAAGACATACTCGTGCAGGCAGTAAGAAAGTATCCGGGAAATCCGGATACCCTTGGAATCAAAGATCACGGAATTAAAATATTACAGGATAGAATAGGATGGTCAGGAATATATCCATTATATAAATTAAGAGAAGATTATGCTGAGGAAGCTCTTAACCCATTGAATCGGGATGATATAATTGATGTGACACGGTTTTGTAAAGACGGAATTCTCTCATGGGATGTACCTGAAGGAGAATGGACAATTATAAGATATGGTATGACCTGTACCGGAGTTAAAGTGTCAACTGCAAGTGATGGATGGGATGGACTCTCCATGGATCATTTGAGTAAGAATGCTTTGCTTCAGTATAATGATAATGTGATTCAGAAACTTATAAATTCAGCGAAGAAAGCGGGTAATTCATTGAAGTTCATTCATACAGACAGCTGGGAAATGGGTGTGGCAAACTGGACCCCGGGATTTATGGAGAAGTTCGGGGAACTAAGAGGTTATGATATGGCTGGATATATGCCTGTACTTACAAACAGAATAGTGGGTAGCCGCGATATCTCAAATCGCTTTTTGCACGATTTTCGCCGGACTGTAAGTGATCTGATCGCTGATGAGTTTTACAGAACTTTCTCAGAGATTGCGCATCAGAACTCTTTATACACACATCCGGAATCAGGTGGGCCACATTCAGCACCTATTGATGCAATAAAAACAATGGGTTATAATGATGTCCCTATGGGTGAATTCTGGATACGCTCAAACACACACAGAGTATCAGATGCACAGAGATTGTGCGTTAAACAGAGTGCCAGTGTTGCTCATGTTTACGGAAAACAATTTGTCGCCGCAGAGGGACCTACAAGTATCGGACCACATTGGGAGAGACCTCCTAAAGATTGTAAGAATGTGATTGACAGGATATTCTGTTCAGGAGTAAACAGGATAGTGTGGCATACTTATACGGCATCTCCCAATGAATATGGAGAACCTGGCAATGAATATTTTGCAGGTACACATATGAACAGGCATGTGACATGGTGGAAAGAATCTGAGGCATTTATTAAATATATGAACCGTTGCTCATTTCTCCTTTCTCAGGGAAAATTTGTTGCTGATGCACTTTATTATTATGGTGACGATACACCTAATTTCGTTTTCCTTAAGGAAGAGGTAACTGATCTTGATCCGGGATATGACTGGGATAAATGCAGCCTTGATGTACTGCTTAACAGGGTGAAGATTAAAAATGGCAGAATTGTCCTTCCCGACGGAATGTCTTACTCAGTCCTTGTCCTTCCTGAAGAAAGATCTCTCAATATTCTACTTTTACGAAAGCTCGAAAAACTGGTTAGCGACGGCTTGACACTTATAGGAACTAAACCTGAAAAATCTACAGGATTGACAGATTACCCCGATTCTGATGCTGAAGTTTCTGAAATTGCCGGAAGGCTCTGGGGTGATATCGACGGTAAAAATATAAAAGTGAACAATTACGGAAAGGGGAAAGTTATCTGGGGACAGACTCCGGGTGAAGCTTTAAGTTCTGCTGGTATAGTTCCGGATTTCACTTATTCTTCGGCAAACGATAGCACATTTCTTGAATATATACACAGAACAAGGGGAAAACAGGAGATATATTTTGTTGTAAACCGTCTTGCAAGAAATGGTATTTATGATACAAAGTACAGGTATCTTACCGATCTTCCTGACAGATATGAGGAGGTTGTATGCAAATTCAGAATATCAGGTAAAATACCAGAGTTATGGGATCCTGTCAGCGGTGAAATAAAAAAGCCGGCTATATATGTGGATGACGGCCAGTTCACTTATATCCCCGTTCACTTAAATCCGGAAGGTTCAGTATTTGTCGTATTTTCTCCGGGCAGGTCCGACAAGCATATAAACAGGGTAATGAAAGACGGAAAGGAAATTTTTCCGAAACCCGGAATGGCAGGTTCATTATTCCCGCTTTTAGATTTCTTTTACAGGGATAATGATATTGTTGCAAGGTTTTCTCAACCGGGTAATTATACACTCCGCTTTTCCGATGGCAGGGAGATATCATTTAATGAGACAGAGCCATATTCCGAGATACCCATATCTTCTTCAACAGAAGTAAATTTCCTCAATCATTGGGGCCCGGAGGAGACGATAACAATTAATGAATTTCAATCATGGACAGATTTTAATGATAAGAGAATCAGGTACTACAGCGGACCGGCAGAGTATTTAACATCCTTTGATAATGACCTGAGCAAAACAGACGGTAAAAAAATATATTTTGACCTTGGAAATGTTCAGGAGATTGCTGCTGTCTGGGTCAATGATCAGTTTGCCGGTATAACATGGATCGCTCCTTTCATGCTGGATATAACCGCTTTTGTAAATGAAGGCAGGAATAAACTGATGATCAGAGTAGTAAATTCATGGGTAAACAGGC
>CAZPMM010000276.1:0-3887 GCA_964587405.1 uncultured Rikenellaceae bacterium | reverse complement strand
ATTTTTTATTTCAGGTGTCAGCACCGGTACAATTGAGTCCCGTATTCCCGTCACATCAGAATTATAAGCATAGATACTAACCTGATCATTATTTATACGCTTAATTTTCAACACATTAGCTGCACCAATTTCACTAATTTCCGGTTCAGCAAGATCTATATACCTCAGTACTGCAGTTTTATACGGAATTGTCACATTAAGCCCGCAAATTTCATGGTCGCTATTAATCAGCCGGGGTAAAAGTGAAATATCTTCAATCGGGAAATTATGGTACGAACAATTTGCAATTTGTTCCCTTGCGAATTTTTCAGTAAAATATTTCTGAGAGAAGGAATGCCCTAACGGATATCCTATAAGGCCGTATTTTCTCATGTTTTTACATATTCTTCAGATCATCGGGAAGGAACTGGAAGAATGTGTCTCCGCGCAGTCCCAGTCTAAGGGTTTCCAGTGATATGACCTCACCGGGTGCAATATTACCCAGATTAACATTAGCCCCGAAATATTTTATAAACCATGCCTGTTGTGATTTCAGCGGAGCCTCCCAGATTACATTCTCAAGTTTTACACGTTCTGATATTGCATCAATTATTTTATTATTTATCGAACTATCTTCGTTATAAATACCAATTGTTCCCGATTCTCTGGCTTCTGCAATCACCTTTAGGGATCCTGCATCGAGTTCAGATCTCATCATTGCAACCCATTGATCAGGTGTATAAACAATTTCTTTCTTCTTTGATCCTACTTCGGAAATAACTTTAACACGTTTTGCCAGCGTATTTATATATCCTAGCTTTTGTTTATGATCAATATCATAAGATCCGTCTGATACTTCTACCAGATCAATGCCATATTTGTCGAGCAGGTCAATGAATTCGGAAAACATATTGCGGATGACAAATGCTTCGAACAGAGTTCCTCCGAAATATGGTACCACTCCGGCATTTCTATAGATCGCAATCTTTTTATCTGCATCGGGGGTTATCAGGGATGTTCCGAATCCAAGTTTGACAAAGTCGGTATATTCACTGCCTACCGACATAAAATCTTCAGCTTCCCTGACGCTTAAACCTTTATCCATGACCATTGTAAGACCCGATTGTCTGGGTTTTGCTGGGCGTTCTGGTATATATGGCAATATCTTTTCCATAAATATTGAATAAATGATATGTAATTTTTTTCAGATAAGGTTATTCTTTCTGAGGAGCCTGCTGATCTTACGCGATGAAGGTTTCAGAGGGAATACATCTATAAACTCCCTGAAAAGTTCCCTGTCCATTTCAATGCCCATCGAAAGATGCCTGTATGCTTCCTCCAAATCATTTTCGCGAAGATAGAATATAGCCAAAAGGTAATTTATTCCAGGTATGTTTCCGGTAACTCTGTATGCCTGTTCAAGATACGGTATAGCTCTTGAACTAAGGTTTTCAGTAATTATTATTTTCCCAAGATCAATCCAAACCTCATCATAATAAACATCCAGTTTAAGAGCTTCCCTTAGACAGCTGAGAGCAGCTTTTATTTCACCTTTTATATAATGTGATTTACCAAGAAGGTACCAGTATTCGGGATTTTCATCATCGAGTCTTACCGCTTTCCGGAAATAGATCAGGCTGTCATCAGCATTTCCAGCATTAAATTCAATAACACCGAGTCCGAACCAGGCATCTGAATATTCCGGTTCAAGCTCTATGGCTTCATGGAAATATTTCTTTGCAATGTCAATTTCATTCGTCTTTTCATAACATTCAGCAAGGTAAGTAATAGCTTCATAGTTATCTTCCTCCTGATCAATATATTCGTGATATAGTGGTATTGCCTCAGAATATCTTTCCAGATTATAAAGGATATTGGCTTTATTAATGAGGGCGAAGGTATTCAGACCGTTTATTGCAAGAGCATAATCATAAGCTTCAATAGCCTTGTCAAACATATCCGTTTTGTTGTAAAGGATACCCAGGTTATACCACGCACTATCTGAAAATGGCTCTTCCTCAATATATTTCAAATAATAAAATATGCTTTCATTATATTTTTCCACCTTTTCGTATGCATATGCCAGGTCGTACAGATGTGCTTTATAATTTGGTTCCATAGCAACCAGACGTATCAGATAAGGTATCAGATATTCGTAATAATTAAGGTTTTGAAGTATTGAAACGATCGAAAAGAGAATATTTCCTGTCTCTTCGGAATCAAGGGTAAGAGCATAATCAAATATTTTTTTTGCGCCCTGAATATCTCCGAGCATTCCAAGAGCAGTTCCCTTTGCAATGAATATCTCGTGATTTCCGGGTTCTATATCTTCAAGCTTCTTAAGTATCCTGAGTGCTTCAACTGAACGCCCTTTATCAAGTAAAACGCGTGCCTTCCTTATCTGTATCGAAACCGAGTTCGGATGCTGCTGTGTTGCAAGAATTGCAGCTTCAAAAGCTTTGACCGAATTATTGCTCTCAATGTAATAGTCAATAATTGATTCAAATTCGATAACATCAAAGAAATATTTTTCATTATTCCTTTTCATCTTCTCGAATTTCTGGACAGCCTGCCTGATTTCTTCTTCCAGCGAATATTTATATTTGTCCTCTTCCATTGACAACTGTTAGACCACAAAATTAATAATAAAATCTGTCAGCGTTGATCACCTCTTATTCAATTATTAACAATTTAAGCTTTTTTTAATCCTCTCATTATTACATATATATTATTTTTTTTAATTATTTTTTACTTTTTTGAACAATTGACGCAACCCTGGAGGTATTTTCTTCATCTTCTATTTGTAAAACTTACACTATTACCCTATACCAAATTTACCCTAGAATTAACCTAGAATTCTACCTCAGAGAAAAACCGGGCCTCTTCCCGGTTTTTCAGTTTACCATATTATTAATAACTTTACACCGTTTTCAATTAATCTGCAATATGAAAAAACTATCTGCAAAATCTTTTAGGATACTAATCTGCTTAATACCTGTTGTATTTTTATACGTATCCTCCTGTAAAAAGGATAATCCAATTAAGTTTTCCGAAGGTACATTTCCGGATTCAACATTTATTCTTACAGAAATAAACTCTTCCTATGATGATTACAATATGGATATTCATCAACTAAATGATCATAGTATTCTTATATTCTCAAGTAGCAGGAACAGTGCCGGAGAGCAGTTTGATCTGGTACAGGGAGTATTAACCTATTTCTTTGTCCTTAAAAACGGTGATTTCACAATCAGAAGTGAGATCATACAGGATCCTTTTCTGACTACGCTATTAAGCAAAGCAAATACCCCTGATGATGATCTGGGTCCATATACACTGTTCAGTACTGTTGACGGATTTGAATATCTGATATTGTCATCCAAAGCCCAGAACGGCGATCTTGATTTGTTCTATCTTAATAATCAACCAGTTACCGGCAATACATTACCTGTTATCAACGGACCTTTTCCGCTTAGTCTGCTGAACAGTGATTCCAATGACGCATATATTTGTTTTGATACCAATCAGGATACTGTATATTATATTTCTGACAGAGAAGGTAATTTTGATATATACTTAAACAGCAAACAAGAAGGGAAGACACTGTCTTCGTGGTTCTCAGAAGAATATTCAGAAGGTGTAAAAGTTGACAGCATCAACAGTTCCGGTGATGATAAATGTCCCTTCATTCTCAGAAGGATTATGGTTTTTGCGTCAGACCGTCCTGGTGGCTTGGGTGGATTTGATCTGTATTATTCTGTTTTCAGGAAGGGTAAATGGAGTTCTCCCGTTAATATGGGTCCTGATGTAAATACATCCTGGAACGAATATCGTCCGGTTATAGCCTACCACGAAGGTTTTACCAACAATTTCATAATTTTCTCTTCTGACAGACCGGGAGGGCAAGG
>CAZPMM010000275.1:0-3887 GCA_964587405.1 uncultured Rikenellaceae bacterium | reverse complement strand
ATACAATAAAGGAAATAGAAAGATCGGATCGACACTTAAGGGTATTGGTCCGGCGTATACCGACAAAGCCGGAAGGAATGGTTTGCGCGCAGGGGAAATAAGATCAGTGGATTTCATGGACAAGTACAGGGAACGGCTCAGAAATCATCTGAACATATTGAAGAATTATGATTTCAGCTTTGATATAAATGAATATGAATCAGGCTGGTTTGAGGGCATTGAAATGATTAATAAGTTCAGGATAATCAATACCGAATATTTCATCAATGATCTTCTGGCCAAGGGAAAAAGATTGCTTGCTGAAGGTGCTCAGGGTACTATGCTTGATATTGATTTTGGTTCCTACCCTTTTGTCACTTCATCAAACACCATATCCGCAGGTGCATGTACCGGATTAGGCATTTCACCAAAAAAGATCGGTAAAATATTCGGAATCTTTAAAGCATATTGTACGAGGGTTGGAAGCGGTCCTTTCCCGACAGAACTTAACGATGAAACAGGTAATATGCTCAGGAATAAAGGCGCTGAATTCGGATCAACAACAGGAAGACCACGAAGATGCGGCTGGCTCGACATACCTGCTTTAAAATATGCAATAATGATCAACGGTGTGACAAATCTTTTCATGACAAAAAGCGATGTATTGTCAGGCTTGGATAGTGTCAAGGTATGTACTTCCTATTTATCAGGAACTGCAAAATGTGAAGAGATACCGTTCGGTGACAATGAAATTCAGCCATTATATACTTCTTTGCCAGGCTGGAAAGAAGATATTACCGGTATCAGGGACTTTAATAAACTACCTGAGAATCTTAAGAAATATATAAAATTCATAGAATCCATGACGGGAATTCCCGTCACACTGGTCTCTGTCGGTCCGGACCGTGAAGAGACAATTCACAGGCAGTGATTTCTGCTATCTATGTGTATAGATCCAGGAATCTATTTCAACAGTATCCTGAAACTGATTAACACGGGTAATGGCGGTCCTTAAGCTATGATGAGATTCAGCCGCCACCAGTGCAAATCTGCTATTCTCTTTGTGTATTATCCTGGTAGCATCATAACCCCTGTTACGATAATCTTCAGCACATGCTTCTGCATATTCGGGAGTAATGAAGCTTCCCACAATAATATTATATTGCGATTCTAAAAACTGTTTTTCTTCCTCTGCTCTCATTATTGAATCTAACCTTGCATTTTCAATAACCAGCAGACTGTCATTTATATGTTTTATTGAATCAGCGACCCTTATACTGTCCTGCTTTGCCTGCCATTCAGCCATAAGACGGTCTTTTTTACCAAAAAGTTTCTTTTCCCTGAAAAATTTACATGATGATGTCATTACAATTAATAACATAAGAAAAATTGCAGTCAGTTGTTTCATAATTTTAAATAATGATTTAACAAATTGCCTTCCACTAATTTAGATCAAAGATAAAAAAATATTGAACACTATTAATAATAGTTAATAAATTATTGGATTTTATGATATATATTGTATTTTGTATATTAGACATCTTATTTTTTCTTAACGTAATCCATTTGTATAATGAAATCCATAATCCAATTCTTTGAAGAGAGTGTCGAAAAATTCGACAATAACGTTTATCTCTGGGAAAAAACCCATGACAAATATGAAGGGACCACTTATGGTGAGACCAGAAAGCAGGTTTATGAATTTGCTGCGGGACTGATAACCCTGGGTATTCAAAAAGGAGACAGGCTGAGTCTTCTGTCTGAAGGTAGGAATTTCTGGGTTATTGGAGAACTTGGTATTCTATATACAGGTGCATTAAACGTTCCTTTGTCAACAAAACTAAATCCCGAAGAAATAGGGTTCAGGCTCAACCATTCAGAATCCAGGATGTTACTTGTCTCCTCATTACAATATCCCAAAGTAAAAAAAATAATAAGTGAATGTAAAAATGTGCAAAAAATAATTCATTTTGACACTCAGGAAGAATATGAGCCAAATGAAATTCATTTCAACGAAGTAAGGAAACTGGGCAGAGAATGGCTGGAAATATCAGGGAACATGGCAAAATTTGAAGAAATATATAATAGTGTGACCCCTTCCGATTTTGCAAATATATGCTACACATCAGGTACCACTGCCGATCCGAAAGGGATAATCCTTACTCATGGCAATTATATTACCAATGTTTATCAGTCATACAGTCTAATGGATATTCCTTCCTTTTATAAGACATTGCTGATACTTCCCTGGGATCATTCTTTTGGTCATACTTGCGGTATTTATGCATTTATGGGACGAGGAGCCAGCATTGCATCGGTAAAAACAGGAAAAACACAATTGGAAACACTAAGGAATCTCCCTGTATGCCTCAGGGAAATAAAGCCAAATCTCCTTATGAGTGTACCTGCAATAGCCAAAAATTTCAGGAAGAATATAGAAAAAGGGATAAAGGAAAAAGGGAAACTGACCGAATTCCTTTTTAATCATGCTATGAAGATTTCTTATTCATATAACAAGGAAGGCTGGAATAAAGGGCGGGGATTACAGAGACTCAAAAAACCTCTGTTGAAACTTTATGATAAGATCCTTTTCAGCAAAATACGTGAAGCATATGGTGGTGAACTTGATTATTTTATCGGTGGCGGCGCTCTGCTTGAGATTGAACTTCAGAGATTCTTCTATGCTCTGGGAATACCGATGTATCAGGGTTACGGATTATCAGAAGCATCACCTGTCATTTCTTCCAATTCCGCGGCACGCCACAAGCTGGGGTCATCAGGTGTACTGGTCAATAATATGGATCTCAGGATTTGTGATGAGGATGGCAGGGAACTTCCTGTTGGACAAACCGGCGAAATAGTTATCAAAGGTGGCAATGTAATGTACGGATACTGGAAAAATGATGCAGCAACAAAAGAGACAATAAAGGACGGGTGGCTGTATACCGGAGATATGGGTTATATGGACGAAGACGGTTATCTGTATGTAATGGGACGCTTCAAGAGTCTTCTTATTGCTGATGACGGAGAGAAATTCAGCCCGGAAGGTATTGAAGAAGCTATTTCAGAACAATCAAAATTTATCGATCAGTGTATGCTGTATAATAACCAGAAACCCTATACAGTCGCACTGATAGTACCGAACCAACATGCACTCAAACTTTATCTTGAAGAAAAGAATCTGACTGCAGATGCAGAAGAAGGCAAGAGAGTTATACTCAATCTGCTTGAAAATGAGGTAAACGAATACCGTACTAATGGTAAATACGGAATAATGTTCCCTCAGAGATGGCTGCCTGTGGCAATAGGTATCCTTGAAGAAGGCTTTACAGAAGATAACGGTCTGATGAATTCCACCATGAAAATCGTCAGAAGCAAGATAATGACAAGATATAATGACCTCATTGAATTTCTATATACACCCGAAGCTAAGGTCATCACAAATGAAAGGAACCTTGAGGAGGTACAGAAAATGAAACTTGGTTAAAGATGCCGGTATTCATATCTATCCCATTGACTGTATTGTTATTATAAAAGTCATATTCACAATATTGTCAGGATATAACAATATTGCTTATGAAATAAGGACATCCTATTATTATTAGAAAAAATTATACAATTGCCCGGAATTACCGTGTCACAAAGAAGTAATAAGACTGTATTTAAAGGATTAAAGCCGGAGGCACTCTGGCATTATTTTGAAGAGATTTGCAGAATTCCCAGGCTTTCAAAGAACGAAAAAAAGATAAGGGAATATCTGCTTGAATTTGCCGGTAAAAACAAACTGGAAGCAAAAGAAGATAATGTTGGTAATATTCTCATTACAAGACCATCTCATGCAGATTACATGAACAGGAAAACGGTTGTTCTTCAGAATCGTTCCCTGCGTGTGTATTTGGTGTGAAGCA
>CAZPMM010000274.1:0-3901 GCA_964587405.1 uncultured Rikenellaceae bacterium | reverse complement strand
CTGCGATTTTTCAGTTTTGAAATAAACGAGAGCTTCTACGGGATCACCGTCATAGATCATATAACCACCCTTGTCGAGTATCCAAAGCACGTCAAACATCTTTATAATATCGGACGAAGGTTGATGGATAATGGCAAAAACCATTTTACCTCTTAACGCCTGCTTTCTTAACAGAGTCATCACCTTTTCAGAGTCAAAGGATGATAACCCTGAAGTGGGTTCATCAACGAACAATACTACAGGTTCTCGCATCAGTTCAAGACCTATGTTCAGCCTTTTGCGTTGCCCCCCACTAACCTTTTTATTAAGTATATCCCCGACCTGAAGATCCTTTATTTCAAAAAGATCCAGATCATGAAGTACCTTTTCCACAGTGGAATTAAGTTGCTCCCCGCTATAATTACCAAAGCAGAGACGAGCATTAAAATAAAGGTTTTGGAATACAGTCAGTTCCTCGATCAGCATATCATCCTGGGGAACATATCCGATAAGGCCTTTTATCTGATCGGAATCAGCATGAATATCATATCCGTTAATATACAGATTCCCTTCTGTCGGTTTTATTTTTCCGTGAAGAAGGTTCAGCATTGTTGTTTTACCGACTCCGCTGCCTCCCATTATACCGACCAGGTTGCCGGATTCAACCCTGAAATTCATTTTCTGAATTCCGTTATCAGAATTCTTAAATGAAAAATGAACATCATGTCCTTCATATACAACCTTTTCAGAAAACTCCCCTGATACGAACTGTTTGAATATCCTTGAATAGTAAATCGTTTCAAGACCAAGACCTTTTATATTAACACCCCGTTCAAGAAGATATGGTCTGCCGGCAATAATATCACGCCCCTTGAAATAAAGAGTAAGTGGCCCGTCATAAGTAAGCAACAGCGTTTCGGTACTCTCAATATAAAGTACAATTATGTGACCTTTAAATCCCTTTATTCTCAGGTACCTCCATTTATCATAATTTTTATATATATGTTCCGGGTTATCGCTCTCTATAATGAGCACGCAATCAGGTGAGATATTATCAAAGTTCCTGCCAATTATAAATGCCGAGATATTCTCGTATTCCTTTCTGGGAATATTAAAGGTCCTGACAATGATATCAACGATCGTTTTTTCCTGTTCCGTTAGCAAACCATCTTCAAAAGCAAATTCCATAAGCTGAAGAAAGACAATCATTCTTTCCTCAAGAAATAATCCTTTCTTTATCTGGCGGCAGATATTTGTTATCTGAAAAGAGATCAAGGAATTTTCGTCTGCAAGTTCAGCCTTATCGACACTTTTTAATTCATTTGAATAGAATTCCAGATTATTTTCAAAAAGGGCATAATATTCCTCTTCAAGCTCTCTGTTCAGATATCGTCTGAGATAATTCCGAAGAATTTTTTTGCCTCTTGATGTTATTCCTGCGGGATTGACCGTTGAAACTATGGCAAAAATATGAACCAATGCCAACAATACTGACTCTCTCATAAAAATGCCAGTTCAAAAAAAGACCGCAAATCAGATATTTTGCGGTCATATAGTCATTAAGATAATTATTTTATTATCTGAGCCCTTATCTCCTCTATAGCTTTTGTAATATCAATGATATTTTGCTGGTTAAGACTGGAGCCCAGACCTTCATATACCTTTTTAACTGGCTGCAGGATATCCAGGAAAGCTTTAATATCCGGGTCATTTGAATATGGTTTTGTGACTTCCATGTATGTTTCGAACGATCCTTTCTGTTGAAGAAGATTCCTTGATATACCTGCGACCTGGTATGCAGCCTCAGATACATGAGTTGTCAGGTACATACCTTCCACCCATGCTCCTCCGACAACCAGCAATGCCAGGGCTTCCTGGTTATTATCAATCAGATAGGCATAGGTTTTCTGGAATGCCTCCGTAAGAATTTTGACCAGTTCATCACGGTTATCGTAATTCTGACTGATTTTATCATACCAGGTTTCATCATATATCTGCGACATATTCAATTCGTTGGCAAGTGAACGCAGTGCACTCAGGTAATTCAGAACCTCCTGCTGCATATTAAACAAGGTAGCATAACTCAGATCTGCTCCGTATCCCCCAAGATTAATTGCACGCTCCGTGCTCTTAATATACTTTTTGGAATTTTCAACGGGATTTGAAATGCCAAATATATAACCCACTTCCAGTTCGGTCAGCATCTTTATAACTTCGGCAGATGTGGGAAGAGGATAAACATTCTTTTCAATCTGGCCTACTATGGTATCAGTCTGCGCAATTTCTATTTTCTTCTGCTCTTTCTTCCTGTTTTTACACGAAGTGTTTGAGATCGTAACAACTATCCCCGCAAGAAACAATGGAATAAGCAATGCAGTAATCGTCTTTCTCATACTGATCAATTTATGTTAACTGTAGCGTTTAAAACTGAGTATAAAAATAATAAATAAATTAAATATAAGATATTTCGGAAGAAGTTATTTATTCATAATATAATATATCTTTTAATCTGTATGTGAAATAATTCAATTAAATAAATTCATTTATCTTTGCCCCTCCGTGAATTATTCAATCTGATGAACTGGAATTTTGATGAAGTGATAAACCGAGAAGGTACTGACTGTGTCAAGTACGATCTGAGATACAAGATCTTCGGAAAGAAAGATATAATACCAATGTGGATTGCAGATATGGATTTCAGGATTCCGCGATTCATTACCGACAAGCTTCGTAAGCGGATTGATCATGAAATCTTAGGCTATTTTTACCGTCCTCCTGAATATTTCAATTCAATTATGAAATGGTTCAAAACAAGGTACGACTGGTCAATAGAAAAGGACCATATCTGCTTTTGCCCCGGTACTGTACCAGCCTTAAATCTCTGCACCCTTTCATTTACACGTCCGGGTGAATCAATAATAGTTCAGCCACCGGTTTATTTCCCCTTCTTTTCTGCAGTGGAGAGCCATGGAAGAAAACTTATTTATAACCAGTTAGTCGAAAAAGACGGTAAATGGACCATGGATTTTGAGTCGCTCATTTCTGCCATCACTCACGATACTAAAATGATCATTATCTCAAATCCTCATAATCCGGTTGGAAGAGCATGGAGCAGGGATGAACTGGAAGAACTTGCAAATATATGCCTGAAAAATAAAATAATAATACTGTCTGATGAGGTCCACTGCGACCTCATATTGCCTGGAAATATTCATACTCCCATGGCAAAGCTGTCGGAAGAAATCGCCGATATAACTGTAACATGTATTGCTCCGGGTAAAACATTTAACCTTGCCGGATTATCAACATCCTCAGTAATTATAAGCAATCCCGTGATGAGAAAATATTTCAGGCACAAATTGGAAATCCTTCACTTAGGTAACGGGAACATATTCGGTACTGTAGCATCGGTTGCCGCTTATTCAGATGGGGCTGAATGGGTTGATGCCCTCAGGGAATATATCGCAGGTAATGTAAAATATGTAATTGAATATTGCAGAGAATTAATTCCGGAGATAATTCCTATCAAACCCGAAGCAACATATATGATATGGCTCGACTGCAGGAAATCAGGGATAGATTGTAAGGAACTTCAGAGCTTTTTTGTAAACCACGCCCTTGTTGGGATGAATGAGGGTTCAACATTCGGACCAGGTGGAGAAGGTTTTATGAGAATGAATGTTGCAATGCCGAAGAGCAGGGTGGAAGCAGCCATGCAACAGATTGAAAAGGCAATAGCAGCATTAAGGCATAACAGCAAAACAGAACAATAAACACTATCTGACATATTCCATAAGCTTGTCGAACATCATTGAAGCATTACCACATGAGCCATCGATCCGACAATATCCCATTTTGTAAGATTAAGTCTTGACTAATTCAATTAAAATCTGTTTGTCCTGTCTCTCCTTGCAGTGAATTC
>CAZPMM010000273.1:0-3918 GCA_964587405.1 uncultured Rikenellaceae bacterium | reverse complement strand
TCTGCACTCTTTTCCAGGAATGGCAGACCACTGAGGAAGCAAAGGTGATGGAAAGAAGCTTCTATGAAGTTGCAACCATGCCATTCCCCAGGAATAAATCAAAATTAGTAATCAGCAGGCGTATGCCGGACGGTTCGTTATCAAAGCTTTACGAGACATTTATTGATCCGGAAGATTACTTTATCAGAAAAGAGAAACCCGTCGATGCCCGTGTTACAAAGATCCAGTATTCAGGCGATCCTGCTGTAAGTGTTGATCTGGCCTTCATTGCAGAAGGTTATACTGCCGGCGAGATGGATAAATTCAGAAATGATGTAAAAAGGATCAGTAATATACTTTTTGATGAACCGCCTTATAATGAATATAAAGATAAATTCAATATATGGGCAGTGGAAGCTGTCTCTGCTGAATCAGGTACAGACATTCCCGGAGACGGGATATATGTCTCAACTGCCCTTAATTCAAGCTTCTATACCTTTGATATTGACAGGTATTTGACAACACAGGATATCAGGAGTGTAAATGATTTTGCAGCCAACGTACCTCATGATAATATTATTGTACTGATCAACAGCCCGAAATACGGAGGAGGAGGTGTATATAATTATTACAGTTGCACAACTGTTGACAATCCGCTTTCAGAGCATGTTTTCATTCATGAACTGGGACATGGTTTTGCAGGACTTGCAGATGAATACTATTCATCGACAGTTGCCTATAACAATTATTATCCTCTTGATGTTGAACCATGGGAACCCAATATAACAACACTGGTAAATTTCAAAAGCAAATGGAAGAAAATGATCCCCCGGGATATAGCAGTTCCCACACCGGCAGAAACAAAATATAATGGCATTGTAGGATTATTTGAAGGTGGAGGTTATTCAGCAAAAGGGATATACCGTCCACAGACGGAATGTACAATGAAAAGCAATACACCTTCAGGTTTGTGCACAGTGTGCCGTAAAGCTGTTAAAGATATGATCGGATTTTATATCAAATAGATCATTCAAGGCTGTTAAATAACTGTTTTGCCGTCTCCACAGGAATCTCCTTCTTCCCAAGCCATGAAACAACCTGTGCATCGCGAAAGCCGTTCCGGACAAGCAGATCGGCATAATCTACAGCGCTTTCGTATGTAATGAACCGGCCGATGAGATAAACGATAATACCACCAGGAAGGGTTTCTACATCAAGCCCCCTTGTACCCGCAAGTTTTTTCATTTCTTCATAAATTTCCTCACCTACCGGTTTTTGTACTCTGCTTACTTCAACACGGAATGATAATGTCGGAGGTATTGTATCCGCCTGTATCTCTTTTATTATTGCATCGTCGGGAGTAAAAGGAATAATACCCCATTCCTTTTCGAGTATTGCCGCTCTCTCAAGCGAAACAGGCTTCCCTCCTGAGAAAGCAACAATAAAGGCATCCCTAAATCCCTTCTGCTTAACCTGTGGAAGTGCAGTTTTTACATCATCGCTTTTTCTGAACATCCCTGCATAATATGTCGTCAAACCTGATCTGGCATTCCTGATCCCATAAACAGGAACAATACCTTTGAAATATGTAGAAGTCACAGGATTGCGAAATACGGCAAGTTGTATCCTGTAAATCAGTCCAGGAGGATGGTCCGGATTAATCCTGATCTTTTCTCCTGTTGCATGAACAGGCGGGGGATCAATCCTGAAGAGCATATGAACTCCTGTTGTAACAGACTGTTTTACAGCTTCTGCAACATGCTCGTCAATAAGAACTTCAATTGTAGTATCAGCTGTTTCCCTGGATATTTTCTGTTGTGCTGATATTGAACAGAACATACTCACCATCAGAATGCAAACCAGCATCCTGCGCTTTCTGACTAAAAATTTGAGCCTTATTATATTATTCTTCTGACTGCCAACCACAACAAATTGTATATCATTTAATTACAAATATATAATTACTATCGGCATCATTTATGCTGTTGATAACAAAATATTGGTTTACCGATAGAAAAACAATTCAAACTTCGTAAATTTACCCATAATAACAAAATTATTAAAACATGGGAGAATTAAAAGAAGGAATGAAGGCACCTTCATTTGAAGGTAAAGACCAGAATGGCAATTTGGTCAAGCTGTCCGATTTTAAAGGCAAAAAACTGGTTCTCTATTTTTACCCTAAGGATAATACGCCAGGCTGCACTGTAGAGGCCTGCAACCTGAGGGATAACTATAATACTTTTCTTAAAAAGGGATTTGCAGTTGTGGGGGTAAGTAAAGACAGTGAAGCATCACACAAGAAATTTGCTGAAAAGTATTCCCTTCCCTTTCCTCTTATTGCAGATACATCAAAAAAGATACATGAAGACTATAATGTCTGGAAAGAAAAAAGTTTATATGGAAAAACTTTTTTAGGAACAGTACGAACCACATACATTATAGACGAAAAGGGGGTAATTGAAAAAATCTTCAAAAAAGTTGATACAAAAGCACATTCTGAACAGATATTTAAGATATTCAAGTAATAAACAATAATATGGGTAACGAAAGAAAAGAGATCAACAAGGAAAAGCTCAAGGCACTAGAAATAACAATTGGTAAGCTTGAGAAGGATTTTGGCAAGGGAACCATAATGAAACTTGGCGACCAGGCAATTGAGAACATCCAGGTTATTTCGACCGGCTCAATTGGTCTGGATGCCGCTCTTGGTATCGGCGGATTACCTCGTGGTCGCGTTATAGAGATCTATGGCCCTGAAGCATCCGGTAAAACAACTCTGGCAATACATGCAATAGCCGAAGCACAAAAGAACGGTGGAATTGCAGCCATTATTGATGCCGAGCATACTTTTGACAGAAACTATGCCGAAAAACTCGGAGTGGACATTGAAAATCTGCTGATCTCACAACCGGATAACGGGGAACAGGCGCTTGAGATAACTGATAATCTTATCCGCTCCGGTGCACTCGATATTATTGTCATTGACTCGGTAGCTGCCCTGACACCCAAAGCGGAGATTGAAGGTGAAATGGGTGATTCAAAGATGGGACTTCAGGCCAGGCTCATGTCTCAGGCTCTTAGGAAACTGACAGCAAATATCAGCAAAACCAATACATCCTGTATCTTTATCAACCAGCTAAGGGAAAAGATCGGTATCATGTTCGGCAATCCAGAGACCACAACCGGAGGTAACGCTCTTAAGTTCTATTCTTCTGTCAGACTTGACATACGAAAAACGAATCAGATTAAGGATGGCGAAGAGATTATCGGAAACAGAACAAGGGTTAAGATCGTCAAGAACAAACTTGCACCACCCTTCAAGAAAGCCGACTTTGATATACTTTACGGAGAAGGAATATCGCAACTTGGTGAGATAATAGACCTGGGAACGGATTTTAATATTATCAAAAAAAGCGGATCATGGTTCAGCTATAATGAAACCAAGATCGGCCAAGGAAGAGATTCCGTAAAACAGATACTGAAAGATAATCCGGAATTATATGATGAGCTGAAAACAAAAGTGTGCGAAGCCCTGAAAAACCAATAATTTTCAACTATATACCGATGCATAAAATTATTTTGCCGCTTGTTCTTACGGCGTGTTTTTGTATTGTTTCATGTAAAAGGAAACCTATAGAAAGTAAAGATGTTACTCCCCGGTTCAGTAATGAACTTACAAAGGAAGAGAAAGCCGGAGGCAAAATGACTCCCGCAATCCTTTGGAAATTCAGCAGACTGGGATCATTCGATATCTCACCGGACGGATCAACAGTTATATACACAATAACCGATGTCGACATAAAAACAGAAACCAGGAGAACCAATATATTCAGGATATCTTCATCAGGAGGTGATCCTGTACAGATCACAGCAGAAGGGGGCAGTTCTCCCCGGTGGTTCAATAATGGTCAATCCATTGCTTTTGTTAATGATGGG
>CAZPMM010000272.1:0-3939 GCA_964587405.1 uncultured Rikenellaceae bacterium | reverse complement strand
TCAGAACAAATCTCAAGCGGATCGTTTTCCCTTCAAGTTTCGACAGGTCAACTTCATTTTTCCAGGGAATCTGGCGTTCAATAGCATCTCCGAAAATCGGAGGGCACTCTTCAAGTGAAAAACCGGGCAGGGGCTTGCCCTTTGCATCCTGTATTTCGATGCGAATATCACCTGCTGCAGATGAAGAAAAATTCAGGAACAGGTTCTTACCTGTAAATGTAAAAGGCTTTGTGATCATCTCGCCACCTTTCATAGGTGCGTAAACAGATACAAATCCATCCAGTCTTAGAGTGTACCGGCGCAATTCACTGCTGAGATCTGTCCAGTAGCTTTCTACCGAGTAGAAAGAAAGTTCATTTGGTGCACCACCTTCAAGACCTGATTTTGTCTCAACAATAGTCCATGCAAGACAATGATGTCCGTAATTCCATGTTCCCTTACGTTCAATTCCCGGGCGCATGAATGCCTCATTCCAGCGCTTGAAAAGTACTCCGTCACGGCTTGCCATGAGCAAAGCATCAGTAATAGCAGTTCCGTATCTCTGTGATTGACTGGACCTCCATTCACGATGTTCGGGTTCCGGAAGAGCATGCATTGATTCAGACCAGCCACGATCAGTATATCGCATCGGAAAACCTATAAGAATGTGAGGTGCCCGGTAATAAGGTTTGATCTGGTTGGTATACAGGTGTTCGTGAGGAGAATCAACATATTTAAGATCTGCCTGATCATACCAGTTTATAAAATCCTTTGACTTTGCTGTACGTATTCCGCGGACTCCCTGATAGGGATTTTCTTTTGTTCCTGTATCAAAGTATCGCCAGTATGCACGGTATTCACCGAGTTCATTATCCCAGAAAGCCAGATTCTGTGAATCAAATGCCCCATCTGTAATTACAGGTGTAGTTTTAATGGGAGTCCAGTTGATCCCATCATTTGATTTAAAAGCGATCAATCCCCTGGTTTTGTTTGCGGGAAGTAATGCTTTATAGAGAGCGTCGGGAGATACATTCGGATTTTCATCTTTGAATACGGCAGGATGTCCGCCATCAGCATCAGCCCCTTTCATATCTCCATTGATAAAAACAATATTGTTTGCTTTTGATCCCTGAAATTCGTATAAACCAAGTTCTGGTTTTATCCAGTGGATTCCATCACTGCTTTCTGCATAACTACATGATATGCCATGTGTTTCTGTTTTACTTGCTGAATGTTGCCATGCTTTATAATACATACGGTATTTATCACCATCCTTGAATACGCTATGATACCCGCTGCCGCTTCCCTCCCAGGGAGCATCATGAATCAGAACAACTTCCTGTGGTACAGGATGATGCAAATTCAACTTTGCATTCCCGACCAGACGGTCAATCAGATAATCATCAACAAATAATTCGAGACGGGATCCGATTTTCAGGACACCCTTAGATTGGACACTCATATCTGCATTTGAAGCTTCATTATTTGATGCTCCGAAGCAAAATGATGTAATTGAAATAGCCCAAAGCAGTATCACTGCGGGCAAAATTGAATGTTTAAACAGGTTTTTCATAATAAACATTAAATTTAACGATATATTATGTTTAAAGAATGGCTTGATAAACATGTAACAAAGCTACTTATATCATTAGTATTCAACAATAAGAGCGGGTGTACAACATTTTGATTCACATAAATCAGCCATTTATAAATGCCTGAAAAATCTGAATCTTGCATTTTACCATATCCAGAATTGTTAATAAAATAACGGTCATGAACAGAATCTTGTCTGTTTTTACCTGCTTATCCTGTAATGTGGGTTAAAGCATTGTTGTTTTCTGGTTACAATTACCGAAATATTCAATTGCATTATGTATTATAATTTCCATGGACTACGATATTCATAAGACAGTAATTCGTTTGCTTTATCACAATTGGTTACTATTTCTTTTTCAGCATCCCATTTCAATGTTTGATTGACATGTAGTGAAATTGTAGCCAAATGGGCCATATTTGTTGAAAGATGTCCTTCCTCTAACGGAACGATAGGCATTTTGCGCGATTTCACACAATCGAGAAAGTTCCGTACCAAATTTGCTCCCGGATTGGCATAGGTTCCGTCAACAAGTTTACCACCTCCGACATTTTCAACTTCATAAACTTCTCCATCCATTAGTTTATCCCATGTCTGGAACTGGCCGGCACGCGTAGAAACAATCTTGTAGCCATTATTTCCAGCAATATATAGTGTACCATTTGTACCTCTAAGTTCAAGAAATCCTTCCGTTAACAGACTCCCAGAACTTGCTTCCAGTTGTGTAAAGGTTGCAATTACCCCCGATGGAAATTCAAAAATAGTCTGCATCGTATCTGGTATAGTGCGATCATCATCTATTGCATATTTACCTCCAAGAGTGGTAATTGTCACCGGCGCCTTTTCGTTCAACAGCCAACGAATCAGGTCGAGAGAATGAACACCTTGATTGAGAATCTGGTTGTCGTACTCTTCCCACCAGCGAAACATGTATGGGGCAATATTATACTGATAAGGCCTGTAAGGTTTTGGCCCCAGCCACATATCCCAGTCAAAGTCTTTTGGAGGTTTCTCAGATTTCATCTTTCCGATTCCTTTGGGAAACATGTTGGAAACATGATTACTAATGGCAAAGGTAACCTTTCCTATCTTTCCTTCAGGAACTTCTTTGGCAAGCTTTTGATATGTTCCCGATCCCCGGCGGTTAAGACATACTCCGGCAACTTGATTACTTTTTTTCCAAGCCCGGATAATGGCACGCCCTTCGTGAATGCTTTTGGTTAACGGTTTTTCAACAAATATGTCTTTGCCAGCATTCATAGAATCGATGGCCTGTAGTGGATGCCAATGATCGGGTGTTCCAATATAGACAGCATCAACCGACTTATTTTCCAGGAGTTTCCGGTAGTCTTTGTACCGACTTACATCATTCGTAAAATTTTCTCCCATTTTAGGAATCTGGAGCGGACGATCGGCGATATAACGCGGATCGACTTTTAAACGGTCGCGCATAAGATAGGGCTCATATACATCGCATAATGCAGCAACTTCACAATCAGGTTCGTTCATAAATTCATGCATTACCTGAGTTCCCCGGTTTCCAACGCCAATGAACCCCATCCGGATCCTCTCATTGGAGCCCATAATCCTGCTATAGCTATTTGCACTTATTGATTGTGCACCAAGTGTCAAACCCGCAGCAGCCAGACCTGTCTTTGACAAGAAATCTCGCCGTGTGGTTTTGTTTGTTTTTTTCTTTTTGTTTATCATGATAGATTGTTTTATTTTGTGAATGTGTCAAGAAGTCCTGGATACGGCATTGATTAATGTCACCTGCACGGAAAACTGACGATACGGTTTCAATCCTACGAAATTATATTTCACAACGTCATTAAAAATATCATCAGTGGTCATCATTCCGAATTGTGCATCTGTCATCGGAATAGACTCGATGATTGAACTTCGCATGGTTGCAATCGTGTTTCGATCCAGGTAATTTAAAGCTCCTACCCAGAAAAGCAGGAAAACGATTAGCCATGCATTTTCAGGAAGTTTTGTTTGGATAGGTTTCGATCGATAAATCATGCGTAGTTATTCTTTTTACATTCGTAACTTTTTTCCTGTCGGAACAGCGAGGATGGCTTGATGGATTAATTTACTCCCAAAATAGTTCCCGCGATATGTCGAGTCCCGTTTTCTTTATTAAAGTAATAAACAACTAAAACCCTGTTGTCATTGAGTAGTACAGGCCAGGTGTAGCCAATGTCTCCATTTCCCCCGTCCTCTCGTAGAACGATCTCCGGTGCGGTTGCAAAGTCGGTACATTCCGGGTTAAGTACTCTAGCCCGTATCCCGTACGGTACGTGACGGTAGCCGTATGTTAGCAACACTCTGTCATCCGGAAGTCGGAGCGCGTTTAGGGGATG
>CAZPMM010000271.1:0-3963 GCA_964587405.1 uncultured Rikenellaceae bacterium | reverse complement strand
CTCCCTGCCTGTCTTCTGAATGAGTTAAAATTTCAAAAGGATTTTCCGGACCTTTTGGACCAAACGCTTTTGTATGAGACATACAATGAGCATAAATTACCTGATTTTTCGAAGTGTCTACAACGGGATCAGAGATATAACCTGGTCGCCCTTCTGTCATTGAATTAATAGCTACCATTGTCGCAGTTGAATCAATATCACACTCACAAGCTCCTATAAGTCCTTCATTATTTAATTCCATAAAACCAAGGCATGGATATGCATTAAGCTGATTGCTGTAAAATCCTCCCAAACAATTAATTGTTATTGCATTTGCATTGTGGTTCTTTAGCATAGTCTTCATTGCCAGATACATTGCAGCTGAATCCTGAATAATATTAGCCCGAGGACCAATAACCTTAGTTGCCTTTGCCCTCCAACGTTCTGCTAGGGCTCTAGCTTCATGCGGATCAGCAGTTTCCCATAGGTAATTTAATTCAGCAAAAGAGGCATATTCAACAGGTATTCCCATAACTGGATTATCAATACGTGAAGTCAAATCTCTCAAGGCTACTATTTTAGATTCCTTCATTCTACGCAATGTTTCATCCATTGACAATGTTTGCAACTGATCTTGCGCAAAAGTAAGTTCCCCAGATTTCTTTGTCGATTTTCTCCGGGCAATAACAGTTGCTGCAACAAAATCTTTAATAGAGCCATTTTTATTTGCTAGTACTTCAAAGCATTTTACAGCAGCAATTAAATCCTCAATTCGTGGTGATGAAACAAAACCTACATTAGGTTGGTTCGTTAATATAAAATCTGAGGTATATGTCAAAAAACCTCCACTCCCTGCATATTTAAAGTCGACATAAAGCAATGGCTTTTCTGATTTAGCAATAGTCTGGACAACTCGGTTCCAGCAATTCATCTGGAAAACAATATATCCGTCTACTTCCTGACTTTTATCTTGACTCAAGATTTTTTCAGCATCTTCTTGTCCTGATGCCATAGTTGAGATAAATTCAAAATTTGGCAGTGCCTTAATTAATGCAGCATTGATATCTTCTATATGGGGTTGAAAATCAAATCCGAGATTTGGCCAATCGGGGACTGGTTGAACCAAATCATGCAATGAATAAATAACTCTGATTCGCATTTTTTTCTTGGCAGTTGGAAAAATTGGGGAATTATTGGATACATCTGATTCAATTACTATCGATGATAATGGCGAAATTGCCATACATGCACCACATGCTACGCAGGTGGAAATAAATCTTCTTCGGGATGGATTACTTTGAATATTCCTTTGAAATGAATTTTTAAATTTCATAATTTTAAGATTTAACCTGATTAATTCATAAACGAAATTAGGAATAAAAATTGGTTTTTGCGACTGGTTTTTTCCCGAATGATTCCTTGATTTGCTGTAAACTATGTGCAAGACGACAGATCTGATTTAAGATACAGCTTATGATCTTTTATTCGCATTCCGTCAGGATCCGGTGGAATTTTGTACAGTAGCCTTTTTCGTATAGATCACGTGTACTATAATCTCTCAGATTGGTAACGATGTAACGAATGTGGTCCCCATTGAATCATTGTTACTTTCGGGTAACCGGCCTGCACATAATTTCAATACCATCTAATCTCGCAGATCATTACAATCGTTACAATCTTCATAGCCGGCTGCTATCTGAAAGACACGCTGTGTCAGCAGTTCCTTAACGGAATAATCTATATAACGCTGATCCCTTCCATCAAGAATGCAGTTACTGGCTGATGATAAGAGGTTTAGCTGGTTATCCAGCTCACGAAGAAGTAACAGTCCACCGTCGCTACTCAGGCGGTCACCACTGAAACTGAGATCAATATTTTTACCTTTTATCGGAAAAAGGGTAAGCTCGTTTGGAAAATTTTCAGTATTTTCGTTTATCATTGTTCAAAGGGTTGTTTTTTGTTTGTAATCAATTTAAATATAACTAGTTAAACTAGATATAAAGAACAAAAACATCCTTTTTTCCAACATTTATGAATAATTCAGGTTAACTATTGTTGTAGTAAGACCAAATTGATATTGAGGATTGCACAACATCATTCAGTAGGCAAATGGCTTTATTGTAAAGTTTTCATATAGAGCTTCCATATTTGATTAAGAGCTTGGGTTTCAGCGAATCATTCATATCATTAAACATTAAGTTGTTTATCCTTCTCATCATCTTTAATCAACCTTACACCTGTATTACCTCCATTCGACAACGTAATATCAAAAGGAATGTTATTTATATAAGATCCACAGGTAAAATCTGGTACAGCAATAGAATTAGAATGGTTTGCAACAGACCAATCTGTTAAAGGTACAATTGAACTCCATAATGCAGCATCATAAACATCCTGATCCAGAGGAAGACCATTTCGTAAGCAATCAATAAGTCGCCAATCCATTATAAAATCCATACCTCCGTGTCCACCGACCATTCTAGCCATCTCTCCCACACGTTTCACAATCTCGGGGGTATATTTTTCTGTTATTTCTTTCATTTGTTCATCTTTCAGCCATTGGATGGACGTAGATATCTTTCCTGGAAGGGGATATTTCTGGGCTGATCCCTTTGTTCCGCTTAACAAATGGATGCGCGAATAGACCCTGGGTGTTGCACCTGCCTGTTGTAACATAATTGTTTTGCCCTTTTCTGTCATAATTATTGAAGTATTAATATTACCAATTTGTCGATCAGGGTCAAATTGCCTGTAAAATTCATCAGTTTTTGCAAGTTCAACAAACTCCTTTCCTTTAACAAAATCCTTGGATGACATAGATGTCAAATAATTTAACTTATCACCACGGTTTATATCCATTGCTTGACATATAGGTCCCAATCCGTGGGTAGGATAATAATTGCCCAGTCTACCCTGAATTTGTACAGTACGCCATCTATCAGCATAATCGAGGGGTTTTGCGGAAGAAGATGATGGAACATGATGTATATAAGCCCCCTCACCATGAATAATTTCTCCAAAAAAGCCCTGCCTAACCATATTTAGTGTTAATAATTCAAAAAAATCGTAGCAACAATTTTCAAGCATCATGCAATGTCTCTTTGTTCTTTCCGAGGTCTCCACAAGTTGCCAACATTCTTCTATGGTGACAGCAGCCGGTACTTCTACTGCTACATGCTTTCCATTTTCCATGGCAAATACCGACATAGGTGTATGAAGGTCCCATGGTGTAATGATATATATCAAGTCCAAATCTGAACTAAGGCACATTTCTTTCCATGAATCTTCTTTACCACCATAAGTCCGTGCAGCAGGTAAGCCATAACTAATTAAAGCCTTTTGTCCCTCATCAACACGATCCATTCTTAAATCACAGAGACATTTGATCTCTAATCCTTCAATAAGTTTTAGTCTGTGCACAAAGCCTATACCTCGCCTTCCTATTCCTATTATCCCTATACGCACTGTTTCAATTTTCGGTGCAGCATAGCCACTCATATTGAAGTATTGATTATGAGGTTTTTTTACTGTATCCAATATGCCTGGCAGAAGCATTTGTTTTCTGCAGGAAACCATCCCTGCTGTCATCATTCCAGTTCCGACAACTCCAACAATTTTAATAAAATCTCTGCGATCTGTTTTAATTTTTTTCATAGTTATAGTTTTTCAAATTATTTAAGTTATTACGTACAAATAATTATTTATCAATCTATTACTTCGATCATTTGATAACTTCACCTTTTTAGCAAGTAACATTGATCAAATGGTTAAAATTTTATTTGTTTTGTTTTAATAATGTCAAACAGTGCAATTTTATTTATATCATCTTCATCAATCGTAAATTCTTATATTTATTAATTTACATATAAAATCCAATGTCGTTTAGTTAAGCATATAATCTTTTATAATTCATATGATAAAGCCTTTTTAGGTGATGATTTCTTTCGTTTTTTCTGCCAGGCCTTATTATTTCTCTTGTGCTTT
>CAZPMM010000270.1:0-3971 GCA_964587405.1 uncultured Rikenellaceae bacterium | reverse complement strand
TACTCAAGGGAATTTTACTCTTTCTATTCCTGAAAAGAATGCAATTCTTATATTCTCGTTTATTGGATATATTACACAGGAAATTTCATTAACTGGCAACATGACTGTTAATGTTGCTTTGGCAGAAGAATTAACAAGTTTGGAAGAAGTTGTTGTAATTGGTTATTCTACCCAAAGAAAGAAAGATATTATAGGTTCTGTGGTCATTGCTGATGTCGCCGGTATGAAAACTAATGTGGCTACTTCTGCACAAAATGCTTTACAGGGGATGGCTTCCGGGGTTAATGTAATTAACTCCGGTATACCAGGTGCTGCAGCGAAGATCGTTGTTCGCGGTATAACATCTTTTGGTAATACCAATCCATTGGTTATTATAGACGGGATACCTGCTAGTTTAAACCAAATAAGCGCCACTGAAATTGAATCAATTCAGGTTCTGAAAGATGCAGGATCTTCAGCAATTTACGGTGTCAGGGGTGCAAATGGTGTAATAATAGTTACTACCAAAAAAGGGAAAATCGGAGCTCCGGTATTAAGCTATGAAGGTTCCTATGGAATAACCTATCCGCTTAGAGGTAATCCATATAACATGTTAAGTTCTGAGGAATGGTTTGGAATTTTTAAACAGTTATATCCGGGTAGCGAGCTGTGTAGACCAGAATTTGGTGGTAAACTACCCGATTATGTCTTTCGAGGCCCTTTTGGTGCAGGTGCTGCTAAGGAAGGGGATCCAAGAATTGATCCTTCGTTATATCACTACGATCTTAAAAATACAGGAAGTAACTATATTATTCAGAAAGTGAACAAGACCAATGACGGAGGAGACTGGTGGGATTGGACATTCAATCCTGCACCGACAATTATGCAAAATATGAGTATCAGTGGAGGTACAGAAAAAGCAAAATACCATGTTGGCATAGGATATATTGATCAGAAAGGTACAATGGTGGAATCATTTATGAAAAGATATACGGCCAGGGCCAATACGGAATTCAACCTGAATAAATATCTTACATTTGGTGAGAATTTAAGTTATATGCATCAAAAAAATCCAAGCGTAGGAGACGATTATGTAATGGCAGCCTGGAGAATGACTCCGATTGTGCCACTATATGATATTATGGGCAATTGGGGCGGTTCGTTCGGAGGTCCTGATCTTGGTGTAAATGCCAATCAGATTGCTCTCGCAGATCGCAACCTTAAAGATGACCATAACTTTGATTGGGTTATGAGAGGCAATGCTTTCGCTGACCTTAAGTTCTTGAAAGTTTTTACGGCAAGAACCAGTATTGGATTCACTATTGACAATTATTATGATCATAATTTTACAGCAAATCAGCCTGAAAACGTCGAACGGAGTAGTATAGACAATTCACTGAATGTAAGTTCAAGTTATAGCAGCTCAATGATTTTTACCAATACGTTAAACTACTTTAAAACACTTAGCAAACATGATATTAAGGTACTTGTTGGTTCCGAGGCAATTAAGAGTGTTAGCCGAAGTGTTTCTGGCAATTCTGGTAGATTTTACTCAGTGGATCCCAATTACCAGGTTCTAGGAAACGGAACAATAAATATAGCAACCAGTAGTTCGGTAGGCGTAAGCGCATTATTTTCTGTTTTTAGTCGGATCGATTATACATTTGACGATAAGTATTTATTTGGTGCCACCCTTCGCCGTGATGGTTCTTCTGTATTTGGATCTAAAAAAAGATATGGCGTATTCCCTTCAGTATCAATTGGATGGAGGGTGACGAATGAGAACTTCATGCAGAATGTTAGCTGGCTCAATGACTTGAAAATAAGGGGCAGCTATGGAATACTGGGATCTCAAAACAATGTTAGCTCCAGCAATGCATTTTCATTATATGGAAGCGGTCTGGGTACCACATATTATGACATTACTGGATCCAGCACCTCAACAGTACAGGGTTTTGCTAGGTCAAGAATAGGTAATCCATTTGCCGGATGGGAAGAAAATATTGTTTTCAATTTTGGATTTGATGCGACAATATTGAATAATAGTTTGGAACTCTCCTTGGAATATTACAAGAAATCTATAAAAGGTTTGTTATTTCCAGAATCACTTCCTGCAGTTATTATTGGTGGTGCAACTGCACCAACAATCAACATCGGTGATGTCCAGAATAAAGGAGTTGACGGAACGATAAAATACCATAATAAAATAAGCAGTAATCTGAATTATTCTATTGCATTAAATGTGACTACATATAAAAATGAGGTAGTGGATATTCCTTCTCCTGGTTATTTCTATTCAGGAAGCATGCAGGCTCTGGGTAGTATATGCAGGAACGAAGAGGGACACCCTGCCAGTTCATTTTATGGATATCAGATAGTAGGTATATTTCAGGATGATGAGGATCTGGCAAACTCACCTCCTCAAGATGGTTCAGCTGTAGGCCGATGGAAATACCAAGATGTGAATAAGGATGGAGCAATCACCCCGGACGATCGTGTTCACCTTGGCGATCCTCATCCGGATTTTACATATGGTATAAATCTTAATCTAGAGTACAAAGGATTTGATTTTTCATCTAATTTTTATGGTACTCAGGGCAATGAATTAATGAACGGGGTATATAATTACACTGCATTCTTTTCAAATTATAGCGAAGCAAAGAGTAAACGTTTGTTAAATGCATGGACACCTGAGAATCGTAATACAAATGAACCGAAACTAGAAATAGTAAAAACTCTGAGTACAGCAAATACCATGAATTCTTATTATGTTGAGGACGGATCATATTTTAGATGGAGATCAGCCATGCTGGGATATACAATAAAACCAGTTGTTTTACAAAAAATTGGAATATCTCGACTCAGAGTTTATGTGCAGGCTTCAAATCTGTTCACGATTACCAACTATTCCGGAGTTGATCCGGAAATTGGCGGATCTTCCTCGGCTTTTGGTATAGATACCGGTAAATATCCTAACAATGAGAAGAGTCTTGTTTTTGGGCTAAACGTTACATTCTAGCATAATAGATATTTGTTAAAATAAGAGTTATGAAAATAAATTTTAAGCTTATAGTAACAGGATGTTTTTTATTCCTGTTAACATTGTCTTGCTCAGATAACTTTCTGGAATATGAACCTTACGGCTCATTAAGTGAAACAGTTTTATCTACCAAAAATGGAATTGACGGTGTTCTGATCGGAGCCTATTCATTGCTTGATTTTGGAGGAGCTAGAGGAGGAGGTTATACAATAGGCCTTTCCGGTTTTACGGGTGCTGATGAACATAATCGTGGAACAGAAAGTGGTGGAAGTACAATAGATTGTTTTATGATTGACCCGTCTATAGCCAATTTTGAGAATTTCTGGAACTTCGAATATTCTGCGATAAATCGTTGTAATGATGTGTTGAAATTGCTACCAAAAATTAAGGATGCAACTTCTGCTGAGTTAATTCAGTTTGAAGGTGAAGCCAGGTTCCTTCGGGGGGTCTATTATTTATATATGGTGATGATGTTCAAGAATGTTCCGTGGATAGATGAAACCATTGACTACTCTGAACGTAATTACTTTGTTCCCAATAATTTGGATATTTATCCTAAAATAGAAGCTGACTTTATATTTGCAGCGGATAACCTGACACCTACCAAGTCACAAGCAGGCAGAGTAAATAAATGGGCAGCAAAGTGCTTTCCGGTCAAAACATACATGTTTCAGAAGAAATTTGCGGAAGCAAAAGCATTGCTGGATGACATCATATCAAATGGTGTAACCGCCAGAAACCAGAAGTACGGATTGCAGAATAATTATGGTAATAATTTCAAAGTTGTCGGAAAAAACAGCAAAGAAAGTGTATTTGAGGCCCAGATGTCGGTTAACGATGGATCGCCCGGAGCAAATGGAAATCCCTCGGAATTTTATAATGGTCCTTTCGGAGGTCCTCCAACATGTTGCTACGGTTGGACACAACCTTCATTTGATTTTGTTGATTGTTT
>CAZPMM010000269.1:0-3976 GCA_964587405.1 uncultured Rikenellaceae bacterium | reverse complement strand
TTCGATCTCAGCCTTGCATACACACCGGGTGTGGCATGGCCATGTCTGGAAATACAGAAAAATCCGGAAGATGTTTATAATTATACTGCCAAAGGAAATCTCGTTGCAGTAATTTCAAATGGAACTGCAGTATTGGGACTCGGAGATATAGGAGCTCTTCCGGGCAAACCTGTCATGGAAGGAAAGGGTTTGCTCTTCAAAGTATTTGCAGATATTGATGTATTTGACATCGAGATAGATGAAAAAGATCCACAAAAACTTGTTGAAATCTGTACAAAAATAGCGCCCACCTTCGGCGGGATAAATCTGGAGGATATTAAAGCTCCTGATTGTTTTGAGGTTGAAGAAAGCCTGAAGGAAAAGCTTGACATACCGGTTTTTCATGACGATCAGCACGGCACGGCAATAATCTCAGGTGCAGGACTGCTGAATTCTCTTGAAATAACAGGCAGGGATATAGATAAATTAAAGATTGTCGTTTGCGGCGCCGGAGCAGCAGCAATATCATGTTCAAAACTGTACCTGTTACTTGGAGTGAAAAAAGAAAATATTGTTATGGTTGACAGTAAGGGTGTCATAAACCGCAAACGAAACGATCTGAATATATACAAACAGGAGTTTGCCACTGACCGGGATATAGATTCACTTGCCGATGCAATAAAGGGAGCTGATCTTTTCCTAGGTCTTTCAGTTGCAAATATGCTGACAAAAGAAATGCTGTCAACCATGGCTGATCATCCCATCGTATTCGCAATGGCCAATCCGGATCCCGAAATCTCATACGAAGATGCTTTTTCAACAAGAGATGATCTCATATTTGCAACAGGCCGTTCAGATTATCCTAACCAGATAAACAATGTGCTTGGTTTTCCGTTTATTTTCCGGGGAGCACTTGATGTAAGAGCTTCAAAAATAAATGAAGAAATGAAACTTGCTGCATCAAAAGCACTTGCAGCACTTGCAAAAAAACCTGTACCTGAGATTGTTTCCAGAGCATATAATCTCGACAGTCTCAGTTTCGGAAAAGATTATATAATCCCCAAACCCCTTGATCCCAGACTTATTTCATGCGTAGCACCTGCTGTTGCAAAAGCAGCTATGGAAAGCGGTGTGGCACAATTCCCGATAACTGACTGGGAGGCTTATACAAAGAACCTCAACAAAAGAACAAGTGAACATGTTAAAAGGATAGGGAATATCAGTTGTATCTGAGGTTAAATTTAGGATTAATCCGTAATGAAAAGGACATATAATAAAATATTATTTATGATCTTAGTAACCCTTATTCTTAGCGGATGCCGTAAAAGCTTCATTATGAGTAACGAACAAGAGGTCCTTTTTCAGTATGAATATCAGAATAATGCATTGGACATTCAGCTTGAAGGATTTTTTATAGACAAGGAAGGAAATGTTTTAAAATATAAAAGTCCGTCAGAATGGAACCATCCCGACAATAATCTCATTATATACAGGGATAAGCTTTCGGAGAATCTCGACAGATGTACAGTTTATGAAAAAGCCATTCCAGAGACAGAAGTGGAAAAATTCTCCCACTATATTTCCAATATTTCTTCGAGCAAAGTATCTGCTCCAAAAACATCAGGGTCTGATATGGGTTTTCACAAATTTATCTGTTATAAGTATGATGAATCTTTCAAAGTATATAAGGGCTTTTTAATCAAACTGGAAGGTGATATTACCCGTGAAAACCTGAACTTTTATTCCAAAAAGGTTGTATCCTGGATGAAAGATATTTATCGGAATATCTCTCAATAACAAACAATTGAAATTTCCTGAATCTGTATAATCTTTTATCAGGTATTATTTTTAATTAACTGTAATAAAATCTTTATTACAAAATCCGGAGAACCGCTTAAGAATTTTTAACAATGATTAACATTACGTTAACGCAATTATATGCAACAAAATTGGTTACTTTACGTCTATAAATTAAAAACGTCTATTCAAAGGCCGCTCGGCCAATTCTACGATCAGGTTTATAGTTAATCGCGGAAAGACATCGCCCGGTGTCTTTCCTTGCTTTAATACCCTTTGGGAGTCACAAATTGATCAGATTTTCTTCTGAACATCAAATCATTTTTGTATTTTTCGCTTCTTACAAAAATGTAAATCCATTTATTGTCATGAAACCCACATGTATTTCAAACACAAAAACTTATGTATATAATTTTCAAACGTGTGGGTTCCCCCGCATGAGCGGGGCAGGCTATCCGACCTTTTAAAATAAATTATATACGATGAAAAAATTAATATTAATCATTGCGTCAGGAATAATAATATTCACAGGATGTAAAAAAGAGATGAAAAGCGATAATCCTTTCTTTAATGAATGGGATACTCCTTTTGAGGTCCCTCCTTTTGATCAGATAAAGGCAGAACATTTTATACCGGCCTATCTTAAAGCATTTGATGAACAAAAAGATGAAATCAAAGCAATTATAACCAATAAAGAAGAGCCCACATTTAACAACACGATCAAAGCCCTTGAATACAGCGGACAGCTTATTACCAAAGTGAGCAGGGTTTTTGGTGCATTGAATTCAGCGAATACCAATGACTCATTACAGGCAATAAACATGGAGATTGCACCTCTTGCATCCAAACACAGGGATGATATAAGTTTGAATGACAGTCTTTTCCAGAGAGTAAAATCGGTTTATGACAATATGGACAAGTTCAATCTGACCGAAGAGGAAAAGAAAGTTCTGGATAACACATACAAGAGTTTCGTAAGAAGCGGAGCAGCCTTATCTCTGGAAGACAAGGACAAGCTAAGGAAAATTAACGAGGAACATTCAAGACTCACTGTAAAATTCGGACAGAATCTTCTCGCGGAAACCAATGATTTCAAGCTTATTATTGAGAATAAAGAAAACCTTGCAGGACTGCCCGAAGGGATAATTGCACAGTCTGCAGCTCTGGCAAAAGGGATTGGAATGGAAGGCAAATGGGTTTTTACAATTCAGTATCCGATAATGGAACCTTTTCTGAAGTACTCTGAAAAGCGTGATCTGAGAGAGAAGCTGTTCACAGCATATTTTATGAAAGGTGACAATGATAACGAAAGGGACAATAAAGAGATAATTGAGAGGATAGCTAATCTGAGGATCGAAAGATCAAAGCTTCTGGGATATGACAGTTATGCTCATTTTGTCCTTGAGCGTAACATGGCAAAAACTCCGGAAAAGGTTTTCAATTTCCTCAGAGAGATATGGGATTTTGCTCTTCCTGTTGCAAAGGCTGAAGCTGCTGCACAGCAGGAGATAATCAGGCGCGAAGGAGGAAAGTTCAAACTTCAGCCCTGGGATTGGTGGTATTATACTGAAAAGATCAAAAAGGAGAAATATGATCTGGATGATGAACTTACCAGACCATATTTCCAGATAGACAATGTTATAAACGGTATGTTCTATGTGGCCAACAGGCTTTACAGGCTCGATTTTGTTCAAAGGAACGACATCCCGAAATATCATCCCGACGTAAAGACATTTGAAGTTAAACGTGATGGAAAACATGTTGGTGTACTGATGATTGACAATTATCCCCGCCAATCCAAGCGGAGCGGTGCATGGTGTGGTGCATATCGTGGCCAGAGCAGGGATATTAAGGGTAAAATGATAACACCTGTGGTAACCATGGTCACAAATTCGACACCTCCCACAGATGAAAAACCATCACTCCTCGCAGCATATGAAGCGGAAACCCTTTTTCACGAATTCGGACATGCACTTCACCAGTTGCTGTCAAACTCAACATATCCGGGAGTATCAGGAACATCTGTTCCCCGTGATTTTGTTGAACTACCTTCTCAGATAATGGAACATTGGGCTTTTGAACCTGAGGTGCTGAAAATGTATGCAAAACATTATCAGACAGGCGAAACAATACCAGCCGATCTGGTCGAGAAACTTGACAAAGCAAGTAAATTCAATACCGGATTTACAACTGTTGAGTT
>CAZPMM010000268.1:0-3989 GCA_964587405.1 uncultured Rikenellaceae bacterium | reverse complement strand
GTTTGCCGGGCTTCAGCCGGTGGATGACTAAAGTTGAAGCAGTTAATGGATTGGTAAGAAAAAATGATGTAAGTTTGTAAACTTGTTAAACCCGAACCGGATGGAGAAGCGGAGAATATTCAGGTATATCATGTATGTTGTTTTCGGATTTATTCTGATAGCCGGATGTGCCAAGATCAGTTCTCCAACCGGAGGGCCGAAGGATAAGGAACCACCTGTCATTCTCAAGAGTATCCCCGATAACGGTGCAAAAAATTTCAAAGGGAAAAAGATTGTAATAACTTTTGATGAATATGTTGTGCTTGACAAAATAAATGAAAAATTCATGGTATCGCCTCCGATGGCACGTAAACCTAAGATCATGATAAGGGGCAAGAATGTTATCGTTGAATATGATGAAGAGTTGAGAGACAGTACAACCTATACCTTTTATTTTCAGGATGCCATAAGAGATCTCAATGAAAATAATGCCATAAGTAATTATCAGTTTGTATTTTCAACCGGACCTGTTATTGATTCACTTTCCGTGACCGGGAACATATATAAAGCCGATGATCTGAATCCTCCCGAAGCAACACTTGCTGTTCTGTACATTGAAAAGGAAGATTCAGCATTCATGAAACATATTCCTGCATATATTGCGATGTCGGATAAGGATGGTTATTTCAGGATAGATAATGTTGGAGCCAGGGAATATAAAATATATGGACTGAAGGATGCAGATAACAGCAAAAATTTCAATCTTGCCGATGAAGAGATTGCTTTTCTTGATTCCACTATATTTGTAACACCTGAAAAGAACTGGCTTCCGGTGATTCAGGATTCGCTAAAGCCCATAAAAAAGAAGTCTAAAGAAGCCGATACAATTGTTTTACAGGGCGATTACAGATTATTCCTGTTTCAGCATCAGAAGAAACTTCATTATCTTACTTCTTCGGCAAGAAATATGGCTTACAGGTTTGGTTACACTCTTTCACTTCCGCCGGATAGCCTGGGTTTTCATTTTTCCATACCGGAAACAGACAGTAATTCATATTATATTGAAACGAATAAAACCCGTGACACGATTCAGGTATGGCTTACCGACACAGCACTTTACAGGCAACAGATAATCAAATCAGTCATTAAATATCCTTTTACCGACACAGCAGGGATTACAGCACTCAGGGAGGATACTATAATGATGAGGTTCATGACGCCCCGTCCGGCCAGGGGTAAAACCAGACCAGCTCCTTTTAAGTTTACATCAAATCTTTCTTCAGGAGCCCTGCCACCGGGTGGGAATATATATTTCAGTTCACAGACTCCTTTCAGGAATGTGGACACATCTCTGACCAGGCTTTACGAAGTGGAAGGAACAGAAAGGATAAAGATTCCTTTCACCATGAATATAGACAGTTCGAATTCATGTCGCATGAATCTTACAGGCAAATTTTCTATGAATAAAAACTATAGCCGATTCTGCCTCGTTCGGTAATATATATGGCGAACATTCGGATTCGACAGCATATAGATTTACAGTAAAAAACGAGGAAGCATACGGTAAGCTTGTACTTGATATAAAAAACCATGACGGCAGCAGGATAATTCAACTACTGACGGAAGAAGAAAAGATCATCAGGGAAGTAATTATGGACAAAGACGGTAAGGTTGAATTTCCTTTGCTTAAAAAAGGAGCATACAGGGTTCGTGTCATTTATGATCTTAACAATGACAAAAAATGGACCACAGGAGATTTCAGTATTAAACGTCAGCCGGAACCTGTCTCTTATCTGCCTGTGACTGTTGATATAAAAGAGAACTGGATCCGTGAATATTCATGGGACATAAGTGAAAAGAATGTAAAAAAAGTCAAAATAAATCCTGCGACAGCAAAGCAGTCAAGGGGAAGAATGTAAAATATCTAAAATTTATTATATGAAAGAAATTGTAGCCGGAATAGATATCGGAGGTACCAATACAATTTACGGTCTGGTAAACAGAAAAGGTGAAGTAGTGGTTGAAGGAAGCCTTAGTACTACCAGTTATCCGGAAATAAGTGATTTTGTTTCTGCACTGGTAACAGTCATCAATGAATTATTATCATCGGATGATTATAAATTATTGGGAATAGGAATAGGAGCACCGAATGCTAATTATTATAAAGGAACAATTGAGCTTGCTCCAAATCTTGCTTGGAAGGGTATTGTACCACTTGCTGATTTGATAAAGAAAAAGATAGATGTTCCGGTTATTGTCACAAATGATGCGAATGCTGCAGCAATGGGCGAGATGATATTCGGCGGAGCAAAGAACATGAAGGATTTCATTGTTCTTACACTTGGTACCGGTCTGGGCAGCGGTATAGTTATAAATGGTCAGATGGTATATGGTCATACAGGATTTGCAGGAGAACTGGGTCATACCACAATTGTTCCGGGAGGAAGGGATTGCGGTTGTGGGCGGAAAGGTTGCTATGAGACTTATGCTTCGGCATCCGGCCTGGTCAGAACAGTTCTTCTTCTTCTGAGTGAGATGAGGGAAGACAGTATACTAAGGGATATAAAACCATCAGAACTTACATCCAGAAAAATCGCCGAAGCTGCTGCGGCAAATGATTCGCTTGCCCTAAAAGCTATGGATTTTACAGCTGAAAAACTTGCTTTCGGTATATATAATGCAATCGGATTTTCCAGTCCCGAAGCTGTGTTTTTATTTGGAGGACTTGCAAATGCCGGTGAAATCCTTTTTGAACCTGTACGAAAATATGTTGAAAAGAATGTTCAACCGATTTTCAGGGGAACAGTTAAAATATTACCTTCGGGAATTCCTGAAACTAACGCTGCTGTTCTGGGTGCAGCAGCACTGATTTGGAACGAAGTTCCCATGTAGTGGTAATTTAAAACAATACAGTAAATATGAATATTTATTAATTAAACTGAAAAACTGAATGAATCAATTATTGTTATATTTTGTAATGTTTGCCCAATTAACCTTTAATAGTCAGACAATGAAAGTAATTGAAGTTGAAAAACTATCATTTTCCACCGATTTTCCTTCTCTGGATGAAATATCCCGGAGCCTTGAAAATTTGAAAAAGGAGCATATTGATGTGCTGAACTGGAGTAATTATGATTACAAACCGGATGTGAATTTTTCTATCGCTTATACAGATAAGGAGATTCTTTTAAAGTATTATGTTACTGAAAATTATTTTAAAGCAGAAAAGACTGAATCCAATCAGATGGTTTGTGAGGATTCATGTGTAGAATTTTTTGTCTCGCCCTCTGATGACGGTATTTACTACAATTTTGAATTCAACGGAATAGGGACATGTCTGCTTGGTGCCGGAACCGGAAGGGAGGACAGTAAAAGAGTTGATCCTGCATTAATATCAAAGATAAGGAGACAGACTTCGGTAGGTGATAAACCAGTAAGTGAGCGGAAAGGTGAATTTTCCTGGACCATTACACTGGCAATTCCTTTCGACGTATTTTTCCGTCATGATGTTAAAGATCTGAAAGGGAAGGTATTCAGAGCTAATTTTTACAAATGTGGCGATATGCTTTCTGTTCCGCATTATCTTACATGGAATCCGGTTGGAACTTCTAATCCTGATTATCACCGTCCGGAATATTTCGGATTATTAAAGTTTAAATGAAATTCAAATTTTTAAGATATGATAAAAGGTAACGCAATTATCGGACAGTCAGGCGGGCCCACTTCTGTCATCAATTCAAGTCTGGCAGGAGTTATTGAAGCCGGTTCGCTTTCGCCTAATATTGAAGGGGTTTATGGTATGCACTATGGGATTGAAGGTTTTATGGAAGAGATTATGTTTGATCTGGGAAAACAGTCACCGGCTGTGCTTAAAGGATTGAGAAACACTCCGTCATCAGCCCTGGGATCTTCACGGCATAAAGTAAAGGATGAAGACCTTCCCGGGATCCTTTCCGTACTCAGGAAGTATAATATAAGGTATTTTTTCCTCATAGGAGGTAATGATACCA
>CAZPMM010000267.1:0-3990 GCA_964587405.1 uncultured Rikenellaceae bacterium | reverse complement strand
TTCTGATAGCTGTCAAAGCCCAAAAAACATTTATCATCGGGAATTTCCACATTTTTTTGCTTTTTAAGCTGTGCCCTGCAATTATCGATCTTATCCTGAAATATATCGCCAAGGGCAGTTATCTGAAGATTCGGACCTGCATCAAGGAAATTGACTGCAGCACCTGTTCCTCTGCCACCACAACCTATCAGTCCGGCTTTAAGTAACTTTCCGTCAGGAGCTTCATTGAGAAGTACAGGCAATTTCTCTTTTGGTTTTCTGCTGCATGATGAAATAATACCTGCTGCACCAATAGTACCGATTGATGCTAGTGTTGCATTTGTAATGAATTTACGCCGCCCGATCTCTTTACGGGCATTTTCTTCCAATTGTTTTTTATTTTCCATATGTACTGTTTTAAGATATTGAATTATTGATTTTTACCGGTAATTAATATACTTCCAACTCTTTCCATCCCGGTATTACCGGAAATTTTGCATGCGGTTCGGTCTGATACCAGTAGCATACCGATGCAATATCCGATTTCTGCGCGAGATATCTTCCCCCCTGCCTCCATCCGAGATCCTGTATTGTTATCCTGAGATCTTTATCAAAGCGGACAGGATCCATTATATGCCAACGATACATTCCGAAACGTTGCATCACATTGTAATGGCCATCCCCGCGAATAACCTGATGCAAACCGGAATAGGGAGTACAAAATTCGGTGTAATTAACTTCCTCAACACCTGCTGCATTTTTCTTTCTGGTATCAAAATCGTATGATCCGCAAATATAATCTTCGGTACCAGTACCACATATAGTCGGAAATTTTGTATCTCCGTCAATAAAGAACTTGATTTCACCTTCTCCCCACCAGCCATTGTTGAAAACACCCCAGGCCAGATAAACACCGACATAATGTCCTTTCCCTTTTATTCCGTCAACGATTGTATAATCGGAAGTCACATTCGGATTCAGTCTTCGGAACTGAGCATGGAAATATGCAGCATCCGAAGGAACCTCGGTCAGTGTATAATCGATCTGGTAATACAAAGTCAGTGGGTCAGCATCTCCTGTATTCTCCATTGTTATTTTGCATTTTTTCCTGAAAGGCATTGTCCAGTAACAGTTAAAAGCACTTCCCGGATTAACACAGACAGCAAGGGAGTTCAGATGAGCATAACTTCCCCATCCCATTGCAAAAAAATCACCCACAGGACATTCCACGGAAGGTTCTTTTTCATTATCCCAGTAAATACGGAAAATGCAATAACGCCATTTGCCTGCTGGTGTCATCCAGATATGCTGTATAGCCCCAGGTCCGTCAATTTCAGCCATTGTGAAAGTCTCTCCAGGTTGTATCCTTACATATGGATTTACTTTCCATCCCTGGCCAAGATCACGTGCAGCATTGTGTGCATTGGCTACATTGGGCTTATCCTTGTCGGCAGGATTTGCCATACCTGCTTTACCCTTCTCACCGCTAAAGTTTTCAGGACTGATAGAACGGCTCTTTGCATCGGAAAGTCTGTAAAGATTACCCATACCAAGATCAAGGCCGTTAAATCTGTTCTGTGATAATGCAATTAATGGCAAAAGGCAGAAAAAGATCAGAAGTGTCAGATTTTTCTTCATATTTTAATACACTTAGATTAAGTTTGGTAAATTAATCTAAAATTAATAATTTAGATTGAATTGGATGAAATATTTCTGATTAATATGAAGAAATCCTTTTCTTTATTGTAAGTACTGAAAATTTAAACCAAAAAATGTATTTTAATACACAGATAATTATATTATGATTTGTTTCAGAATATAAACCTCACAGAGATTGCGGCTCCATCTCCTATGAACCTGGAATAACCTATAAAATTAAACTCAGGTTTCCAGTCAAGGCTCAGATTGATCGGGATTTTCTTAAAACTGTATTCAAGTCCGAGTATCAGATCAGCACCAAAAGAAACATAATTTCCTTCATCATCATCCCAGTTTGTATTGGCTCCGTCATAAAAACCAAGATGACCGCCGACACCGTAATACCATTTCAGCCTGTTAACATCGGCCAGAGGATTATGGATCTCATATAATCCTGTTACTTCAAATCCTTTGTATCGTGTCGAAAGAAGGGCTTCAACGGCTCTTTTCTTGGTGACAAAATGTTTAACCGTCAGACCATTGAACAAACCTCCCCGGAATCCGATACCTGTATTGTAATCCTGTGCTGCAACATAACCTGTCATGCCAAATACCAGAAAAAGAACAATAAAAATTTTTTGCATAACCGATAAATTTTAATTCAACATGTATTATCAACCGAACAATTCAAAAAGTGTTCTGAAAAAATCAATGTTTCGCTTCGGTACTTCTGAGTACCAAAGCGAAAGTGTTCACTGGGATCTGAAACATTGTTATCAAGATTGAAATCCTGAAAAATCATATTTTCAAAAGAAATGGTTCAGGGGTTTGAACAGTTCCGCAAAAATCCCGTCACGACTGCTTATATAATACACATCAGGGTTAAGACTTGAATTAAGGATAAGGTTTTCTCCTTCCCCTTTAAAACATTTAACTGTTATATTCAGAAGATTATTACCTTCAATTACCATCTGGCAGAAAGGAAAAGCGGATGGTTTATAAGCATCAGCAAATTCCTGTCCATCGACCAGACTGACCGAACTCAGATAATTTGCCGTTTTTGTTGAATCGGTTTTCTGGTTTGCTGCAAACCACAGGGAATCTCTTTTCATGAGAATAAAACTGCTATCGGCAGGCAATGTGAAAGTAATCTTTGTAATGTCATCCCTGTTAAACCTTACGAATGTTTTATCCCTCCAGTCATTGAATCCTCCGCTGAAAGTAAAGGCAAGAAAACCATCCACGGCATAAATTTCTTTTTCTCCGTCAAGGCGTACATAAGTCGTTCCCTCAATATTATTCCCGCCATATCCTCCATAAGGATTTCCCGCTTGTCTGTAAGAAAATTTGCCTATAAACAATCCGGCAAGTTCCTTACCTTTACTGTTTCTTATTGTCACTTTTGTTGCAAGACTGTCTGTAAGTTCATATTCTTTCCATCTGGATTCTCCCACTGCAGCCAACGATTTTGGTTTAATAGAAAGTATTTCGGACATGATGTTTTTCACAGCTCCCCGGGTTGGTTTCGCAACTATTTCTCCCATTATAATGTTCCATCTGGTTTTGTCACGACTAAACCGGAATGATTCAGAGGATTTGGACTTAGGTGTTATAACTATCTCACCGACAGAAGCGGTATCGAGCTCTACAAGAGTGCTTTTCAATGTTGATCTCTCGCGTGGCATTTTAATAATTACAGTAAGTAAAAGCACTACAAGCAATCCCGAGAGGATAATCAACAGCTTCCTGTTATCAAATTTTTTACTCATAGTTTACCTCCATTCTTTTAATTCGTTTATTACGGTTGATCTGCATCCTTATCAGTTCATAAATAATTATAAGAACTATAGGTAAAAGGAAATTAAACCATTTGAGGAAGCTCCTTTTACTGTCAGGCATTTCCCTTATCGGTCTTGAAGTTACTTCCTTTGTTCTGAGATCAATCAGTCCGGTGTCATCCGACAGCCAGTCGATAGAATTCACCATAAGGCTTACATTATCTTGCGGAAGTTGCTGGTTTCTTGATCCGCTTACCGCAAAATCGCCATCTGATATAATGACCATTCTGGAAACATTATCACCCGAAAGTTTTCCTTCAAAGATCCCGGCTACTGCAATGGCTGACATTGGAAAATCATTTTCCGTCCACTGCCTCTGAATATCGAAGTAAAGAGGTGCTCTGACGGTCCCTGATTGTTCGGATGTGAATGCCAGAGGAGTGAATTTTCTGGTAGTATCCCCAGCATATTCAATCGGACTGGCAAATTGAAGCACCACAGATTCAAGTCCCTTTGTAACAGGATTATCGGCAAATATTGATATTACCGGAAAATAAGGAAATGAAATCTGGGAAGTCATAATGAAATTACTCTG
>CAZPMM010000266.1:0-3998 GCA_964587405.1 uncultured Rikenellaceae bacterium | reverse complement strand
TATTTCTATACTTACAGTGAAGGTTACAGGGCTGGATTATTACAAAAATTTTCGAAAAAGGGAATTATTTTTAAAACCTATGAAGGGGAGATGATACTTAGCAGTGTCATTACAAACAAGGAAATAACCATTGCTTCAGAGAAATTCTTTTTTACAATGATCAATAAAGATCTTATACGTAGTTTTGATACACTGCAGGGGAAGGATGTTATAGTACATTATATTCAGAAAAATGGCGCAGTTTTCTGGCGGGGAGACTCCAATTATCTTGTTGACTCTATTGAATTAAGGGATCATTTCTAATCAGGAAGATTACCCATAGTTTCAGTCAGTAAAGCTGACGGCAAATAATCAGAAGATTCAGATTACTTTTTTCAGTATTCCCATTACACCGCGGATAAAGGTTGCGCTTGTAAGGACTTTTACTACCGGGCTGACACCGGACCTTCTTCTGGTTGAGCTACGTGATGTTCCTCCACCTCCCCTTCTTGCTTTTTCCCATTCTTTCCTTGCAGCTTCCTCCTCTTTGATTTTATTAATTGATTCAACTTTCCTGCTAAGTATTTCATAAGCACTCTCACGGTCAATGATCTGACTATATTTCAGTACCAGTTCCGAGGATCTGTTAATATCGGCAATCTCACCTGGCGACAGTATATCCATACGGCTCATCGGAGCCCGTACCATTGTGGCAGCAAGAGGGGTGGGTCTGCCTTTTTCATTCAGCGCGGTGACAAGTGCTTCTCCTGTACCCAGACTGGTAAGTACTTCATCTGTCTTATAATAATCTGAAAGTGGAAAATTTTCAGCAGTAAGTTTTATAGCCTTTCTGTCCAGTGCAGTAAATGCCCTGAGCGCATGCTGAACTTTAAGTCCCAACTGAGCAAGAACTGAATTAGGGACATCCATCGGATTCTGTGTCACAAAAAATACTCCGATACCTTTCGAGCGGATGAGTTTAACAATTGTTTCGATCTCATTCAGAAGAGCTTTGCTTGCCTGATTGAAAATCAAATGTGCTTCGTCAATAAATATCACAAGCCTGGGTTTTTCTGCATCTCCTATTTCTGGCATTGTATTAAATACTTCTGCAAGAAGACAGAGCATAAAAGTTGAAAACAATTTGGGTTTATCTTGTATATCAGTAACTCTTACTATATTTAAATAACCGTTCCCATTTTTGTCTTTTCTCATAAGATCCCTGATATCAAAAGAAAGTTCACCAAAGAAAAGATCGGCATCTTGTTGTTCAAGCTCTAGTATTTTGCGTAATATTACTCCTGTTGTTGAAGGTGAGATCTTGCCATATTCTTTTTCAAATTCATTCTTTCCTTCCTCAGTAGCATACTGGATGACTTTTTTCAGGTCTTTCAGATCAAGAAGAGGCATTCCTTTATCATCACAGTACTTAAAAATGACTGAAAGCACACCTCCTTGAGTATCATTCAGTTCAAGAATTCTTGCAAGAAGTACAGGGCCGAATTCTGAAATAGTTGCACGAAGTCTGACTCCATCCTGTTTAGATATGGTTAACAACTCAACAGGAAATCCTTTAACCGAATATGGGACACCTATTTTTACATGCCTGTCGGTAATAAATGGTTTTTCTTCACCCGGCATAGCTATACCGCTGAGATCGCCTTTAACATCCATAAGTAATACCGGAACTCCTTTTTCAGACAACTGTTCCGAAATTACCTGAAGAGTTTTTGTTTTACCGGTACCAGTTGCTCCGGCAATAAGACCATGCCTGTTCATCGTTTTAAGAGGTACCCTTACATGTATTCCCGAAAGTGGTTCCCCGTCAAAAATGGCACCTCCAAGTAAAATACTTTCACCTTTACAGGTATAACCGTCATTTATATGAACTGAAAATTCTTCTTTCTTTCCCATGGTTATTCTTTCCTGAATTATATTTAACTGAATGAAATGTGCAATTTAACAGTTTATTTTCAACCTCCGAAATATGACATAAAAACACTTAAGATTTCAGCATACAACTTTCAATTTGTAACCTTGTTAACATTATCTGGGTTTTAAGTGGATAAATATCAGTCGATAATTAATAATTAGCGAAATAAATCAAAAAAATGTCATTACCTTAGCGCCGTATAACTTGTTGGATTTATTGACAGTGCCTGACAATTTTATTATCTTAAAGATAATTCATTTACAAACCAAAATTTTTTAGAAATGGCAAAATTCGAAGTTTACCAGAGTGGCAAAAAAAAAGAATTCCGTTTTCGTTTAAAAGCTGATAACGGTCAGACTATTCTCAGCAGCGAAGGGTATACAACCAAGGCTGCTTGCCTGAATGGTATTGCATCAGTTAAAAAGAATGCTCATGATCCCAAAAGAGTTGTGAAGACACAAACTCCCAGTAAGATGTTCCGGTTTTCTATTGTAGCTGCAAATAAAGAAATAATAGGAACAAGTCAGAATTATAAAAGTGAAAGCGGCCGTAACAATGGTGTCGATTCGGTAGCAAGGAACGCAGCTAAAGCAGAAATAATAGAAGTGGGAAAATAAACAATTGTTTCAAATTGACTTAATGCTGATTCAGCCATGCATTACATGGCTGAATCAGTTTATAATACAATGTGATCATTAATTTATATTCAATATGAAAAGAAGACAGTATGGAATAATAATTCTGTTTTTATTTATTGGTTCTGTCGTTTACGCTCAGGTTACAGATGGGGAGAAAAATCTTAGAACACAGTCGGCAGATACTATACTTGGATGGAAAAAGGGAGGTATGATTGCTATCAATCTTGCTCAGACATCTCTGACTAACTGGGCTGCCGGTGGTCAGAAATCTGTGGCAATAAACGGTATATTCAGTCGTTTTGCAAATCTCAAACGTGAAAAATATACCTGGGATAATTCACTGGATATAGGATATGGTCTTCTCAAACAGGGTGAGCAGGGATATAAAAAAACAGACGACAAAATTGATTTCCTCTCGAAATACGGAAGGCGGGCATTTAAAAACCTATATTATGCCGGACTGTTAAACTTCAAAACCCAGATGCAGCCCGGTTATAAATATGATAATGACGAAAATAAAACAAAAATCTCCAATCTTTTTGCACCTGCTTATCTCCTGACAGCCCTCGGAATGGATTATAAACCAAATGCATATTTCAGCGCATTCATTGCACCTATTACGGCAAAATTTACTTTCGTTACAGATGATGATCTTTCATCAATAGGGGCTTTCGGAGTTAAACCTGGTGAAAAATCAAGAGGTGAAATAGGAGGATATCTTAGAGCTATTTACTCCAAATCAGATTTCACCAATGAATTTATGAAGAATGTCTCTTTCACTACCAAACTTGACCTGTTCTCAAATTATGCAAACAATCCCCAGAACATAGATGCCAGTTGGGAAACACTTATAGGACTTAAAGTAAATAAATATATCTCTGTCAGCTTTAATACTCACCTTCTTTATGATGATGACATTAAGATCCATATACCTGAGGAAGGTAAAACTGTCGGTTCACTGGTTCAGTTCAAGGAAATATTCGGAGTTGGATTTTCTTATAAATTTTAATTAATAATTAGAAACCTGAAACTATGAAAATTATAGATGAATTTAAGGAATTTGCCATGAAAGGAAATATGATCGACATGGCAGTTGGTATCATAATTGGCGGTGCTTTTGGCAAGATCGTTTCTTCAATTGTAAATGATATCCTCATGCCTCCGTTAGGATTACTTCTTGGCGGCGTCAATTTCACCGATCTTAAACTTGTAATGAAAGCAGCTACCGAAACGGCTCCTGCTGTAAGCTGGAACTACGGAAGTTTTATCCAGGCTCTGGTCGATTTCCTGATAATTGCTTTTGCAATCTTTATGTTGATTAAAGGGATTAATTCATTTAAGAAAAAGAAAGAAGCTGCTCCAGCTCCTCCTCCTGAACCTTCAAAAGAAGAAACTCTTCTTTCTGAAATCCGTGATCTGCTGAAAAAATAAATTATTGAAAATTATGT
>CAZPMM010000265.1:0-4008 GCA_964587405.1 uncultured Rikenellaceae bacterium | reverse complement strand
ACATGATTTATGAAATTCCTGGTACGATCGTTTATATTGATTTTTTTTATTCACGGATGCAGGCCGGCAGAGGTTCCGCCTCAGATGCAGGCTGATATTGATTCCATCGTTTACTGTTTTATTCCCGACAAAAGAGAAGCAGTTTGTGATCTAAATCTCGAAATGAAGGATGGGAAACTTTTTGTCAGAGGAGAAACAAATATTTTGGATGTAAAGACAGGCATAGTGAAGTATTTTGATCAGAAGAACATTGAATATCTTGACAGTTTGAAGATTCTTCCCGACATATCTGAAGTAAGCAAACCCTGGGGCATTATTAAGGTTTGCGTTGCAAATATGAAACAGAATGCATCTCATTCCTCTGAACTTGTTTCGCAGGCAGTTATGGGGACTCCACTTAAGATATTAAGGAAAGAAGGAGGCTGGATACAAGTACAGACACCGGATCATTATATTGGCTGGATGACCGGAAGCAGTGTAAGCATGAAGGATGAACCTGAGTTTACTGAATGGAAGCAATCTGACCGCCTGATCTATACTTCAGTATCAGGGTATATAGTTTCTCAGGAAGACGGAAGCGATGTGATTTCAGATGCAGTAGCCGGGGTGATTGTTACTAAGATTTCTGCAACAGGAAATTACTATATTGTTGAATTGCCGGATGGAAGACGTGGACGCTTAAACAAAAATGATGTACTTGAATTTGGTAAATGGTGTGAAGCAATAACCCCGGAAGCCGGTAGACTTATTGATTTTGCTAAATCTGACAGGAACTTCATACTTGTGGGGAGGGACATCAACAAAAATGACAGATTGCAGCGGATTTGTGAAAACAGTTTATTTTTCAGGAGGTATCATCCTGGCAAGAGATGCATCCCAGCAGTTTCTGTACGGTAAGGAAGTTGATATATCTTCGTCATTTAATGAACTGGAACCGGGAGACTTGCTCTTTTTTGGTTCACTGAATGAGAAAGGAGAAAAGAGGATAACTCATACCGGAATGTTTATCGGTGACAAAGATTTTATCCACTCTTCAGTAACAAACGGGATGGTGGGGAATAATAGTCTGGATTCAACAAGATCAAACTACAACAGTTACCTGGTAAAGATACTTCTTGGGGCAAAAAGAATAATAGGTACTGAATCGGAGAAAGGGATTGAGCATATATCACAACACAAATGGTACAGATGAAGAAAAGAGATTTTATAAAGTATAGTGGAATAATTACAGGTGCGATGATAGCCGGCAGTTTGCCATCATGTACAAATAATCCGGCCAGAAAAAGAAAAGATACTTCGATAAAGCTTAAGTTTAAACCATATACCCTTCAGTTGAAGCATGTATTCACTCTTGCATCGGGGTCAAGGACAACAACACCGGTTGTATTGACACAGTTGGAATGCGACGGATTCAGAGGATATGGGGAAGCTTCCATGCCCCCATATCTGGGTGAAAGTCATGAGAGTGTTCTTAAATTTCTTTCACAGGTCAATATGGAACAATTCAATGATCCGTTTCTGGTAGAAGATATCCTGGCCTATGTTGATGGTATTGCGCCAGGAAATTATGCTGCCAAAGCATCTGTAGATATTGCTCTTCATGATCTTGTCGGAAAGATTATTGGACAACCTTGGTACAAGCTCTGGGGATTGAATCCGGCAAAAGCACCCTATACCAGCTTTACGATCGGTATAGATACTCCGGATGTGATCAGACAAAAAATTGCAGAAGCAGAGCCTTACAAGATATTGAAAGTAAAGCTTGGACTGGATAATGATAAGGAAATGATAGAAACCATCAGAACTGTTTCTGACAAGCCAATTTGTGTGGATGTCAACCAGGGATGGAAGGATAAGAATTATGCGCTGGAGATGGCTCACTGGCTGAAAGAACAGAATGTGAGCTTTCTTGAACAGCCAATGCCCAAAATGATGACTGATGAATTGGGATGGCTGACACAGAATGCACCTTTGCCCGTTATTGCAGATGAAGCTCTTCAGATACCGGATGATCTGTTAAGGGTGAAGGATTATTATTCGGGCATCAATATCAAACTGATGAAATGCGGGGGAATGAATGCCGGATATAAAATGGCTGTAATGGCCCGTGAAATGGGAATGAAAGTCATGATCGGCTGTATGACGGAAACATCCTGTGCGATTTCTGCTGCTGCCCAGTTTTCCCCACTTGCCGACTGGGCCGACCTGGATGGTAATCTGCTTATCAGTAATGATGTTTACGAGGGTGTAACTGTTGAGGAAGGAAAAATTATTCTTAAAGACAAGCCTGGAATAGGTATTGTGGAACTTGAAAAATTGTTTGAGAGCTGATAGTATATGGCTAAAGGTACAGGCAGGCTGGTATCTCTGGATATATTCCGGGGAATGACCATTGCCTTTATGATAATAGTAAATACGCCGGGTAGTTGGAAATATGTTTATCCCCCATTACGTCATGCTTCCTGGCATGGATGTACTCCAACCGACCTGGTTTTCCCGTTTTTTCTTTTTATAGTGGGAGTATCTCTATGGTTTTCAATGAAAAAATACGGACAACAGATAAACAGCCGTTCATTGTTCAGGATACTCCGGCGTACTATTACTATCTTTGCGCTAGGATTATTCCTGGCAATATTTCCTCATTTCACGAGAGATTATTCTACTCTGAGAATAATGGGTGTTCTTCAACGGATTGCAATTGCATATTGTGTGGCAGCAATTATTTGTCTCTCAGTTCACAGGAATTACCTGTGGATTGTTATCGGAGTCATACTTCTTTTATACTGGGCAATGCTTGCTTTTATGGGAGGAACAGATCCTTATGGAATTGAAGGTAATTTTGCAGCAAAATTCGATGCAATTATTCTTGGACCCAATCACATGTATAAGGGTTTTGGTGTTCCTCTTGACCCGGAAGGCTTATTCAGCACATTGCCTGCGATTTGTACCGTACTGACAGGTTATTATGTTGGTGAACTGCTGGGAAAAGGCTCTGCTTCCGGAAGTGTAGCGCTCAAACTTTTACTTCTGGGTGCTTCAGCAACAGGACTCGGATTACTGTGGAGCATTTTTTTCCCATTAAATAAACCATTATGGACGAGTTCATATGTGTTGTATACTGCAGGCATTGCTATGATAGTCCTTGCATTGATCTATCTTATTTCTGATGTCCTGAAGTTAAAGAAATGGGGCTTCTTCTTCCTGGTTTTCGGTACCAATGCTCTATTTTCATATTTCCTTGCAGGTATATGGACAAGAACAATGTTGAATGTAAAGTTTCCTTTTGGTGAATCTGAAATGATTCTTTATAACTGGATATACGAAATAATTTGTGTTCCTGTTGCAGGCAATATGAATGGAAGTCTTATGTTTGCGATATTACAGGTACTGCTCATATGGATTCCGGCGTTGTTGTTGTACCGGAAGAAAATTATGATAAGATTATAGTCATAATGGCTTTAGAGCATTACATTAAAATAAAGGTATTATTTGAATCGTAAGACCTTAAGGTAAAACATTAAAATATGGATGAGATCAGCATAATAGAACAGGGTTACAAGGAATACAGCGGTCACAGGGAGATCCGGATTGTACCTATGCCAAGATCGGGATCGGACAGAAGATATTTCCGGATATTTGATGCAGAGAAGACTGTCATCGGGACATTTAATAAAGATCGTGAAGAAAATGATGCTTTTGTTGGGTTTACAAAGCATTTCCTTTCCAGGAAATTACCTGTTCCGGAGGTATATTGTTATATGCCGGAGAGATTCATTTATTATCAGAGAGATCTTGGTGATCTGAATTTATACACATGGCTTCATGGCAGGTCAGATATATCGGATTTTAATGATGAGACAAAAAGACTTTATAAAAAAATTCTGGATAATCTCATACTGTTTCAGATTAGAGGTATTGACGGTCTGGATCTGGATCTTTGTTACCCGCATAAAAGTTTTGACCGCCAGTCGATGATGTGGGATTTGAATTATTTTAAATACATGCTCC
>CAZPMM010000264.1:0-4009 GCA_964587405.1 uncultured Rikenellaceae bacterium | reverse complement strand
AGCCAAGCATGGTGGTTTTGACCTCACAATAAATGCAACAGGGGATCTGAATGTTGATGCTCACCATCTTGTTGAAGATTTGGCAATATGTCTGGGTGAAGCTTTTAATAAAGCCCTGGGAAGTAAAAAAGGCATTGAGCGTTACAGCTTCGTATTGCCGATGGATGATTGCCTGGCCCAGGTTGCAGTCGACCTCGGGGGAAGACCATGGCTTGTATGGAATGTTGATTTTAAAAGCATTATGATTGGAGAAATGCCTTCTGAAATGTTCAGTCATTTCTTTAAATCGTTCAGCGATAATGCCCGTTGCAACCTTAACATAAGTGCTGAAGGTATAAATGACCATCATAAGGCAGAGGCAGTATTCAAGGCATTTGCACGTGCACTCGGATCGGCTGTGAAAAAAACAGGCAACTTCGACTTACCTACCACTAAAGGAAAATTATGATCGCCATCATAAAATATAATGCAGGCAATATCCGGTCAGTGCAAAACTCCCTGTCAAGACTTGGATATGATAGTATCATAACTGATGACAGAAATGAAATAATAAAAGCCGATAAAGTTATCTTCCCGGGCGTCGGAGAAGCCGGTTCTGCAATGAAATACCTCAGAGAAAGGGAGATTGATAAAATCATAATCTCCCTTACTCAGCCTGTGCTTGGTATCTGCCTGGGTTTACAACTGATGTGCAGATATTCCGAAGAAGCTGATACAGACTGTCTTAATATTTTCAATTCCGATGTTAAACAATTCCCGCGGTCAGATAAGGTACCTCATATGGGATGGAATAATTTCATTTCTGTCTGGGGCGACATTTTCACCGGAGTCTCAAGGAAAGATGACCTTTACTATGTGCACAGTTATTATGCAGGTATATCATCATGTACAACTGCAATTTGTGATTACATACTGCCATTCAGCGCGGCAATGAAAAAAGACAACTTCCATGCGGTTCAGTTTCATCCTGAAAAATCAGCCTTTGTCGGGGAAACAATACTTAAAAACTTTCTTGAATTATGAGAGTAATTGTTGCAATAGATTTAATTGACGGAAAATGTGTCAGACTTACACGTGGAGACTTCAGTACAAAAAAAATATATAACGAAGATCCTCTTGAAGTTGCCAGGGAAATTGAAGATTCTGGTTTAAAGTATCTTCATCTTGTTGATCTTGACGGGACAAGAGAAAAAAAGATAGTCAATTACAGGATTCTCGAAAAGATCTCCACAAAAACAAACCTTATTATTGATTTCGGAGGAGGCATAAGATCAGACGACGATATAAGGGCAGCATTTAATTCCGGAGCAGCCCAGGTAACTGCCGGAAGTGTCGCAGTAATTAACCCGGAAATGTTCATAAAATGGCTTTCCTTATACGGAAATGAAAAGATTATCCTGGGAGCTGATTGCAGAGACAGAAAAATCTCAATAAGCGGATGGACTGAATCGGTAGAAGAAGATGTTAAGGATTTTATTTCACGATACAATGACCTGGGAGTTAAATATACAATATGTACGGAAGTTGAAAAAGACGGTATGCTGAAAGGCCCTTCAACCGGTTTGTACAAAGAGATCCTTAATGAAGTCAGGATCAATCTTATTGCCAGCGGGGGAATATCATCCCTTAAGGATATTGAAGATATCAGAGAAGCCGGCTGTGAAGGTGTGATAACCGGAAAGGCTGTTTACGAAGGAAAAATTAAACTAAAGGAACTTATAGATATATGCTGAAAAAAAGAATAATACCCTGTCTCGATATAAAGGACGGAAGAACCGTCAAAGGGACACAGTTCACAGATATTAAGGATGCCGGTGATCCGGTTGAACTTGCAAAGATATATGCATCGCAGGGAGCCGATGAACTTGTGTTTCTTGATATAACTGCAACTATTGAGAACCGGAAAACTCTGGCCGGACTTGTCGAAAAAATAGCAGCAGAACTAAACATCCCGTTCACAGTCGGAGGCGGAATAAGCAGGATTGAGGATGTAGCAGTTCTTTTAAAAGCCGGAGCTGATAAAATATCAATTAACTCTGCAGCAGTCAGGAATCCGCATTTAATAAGCGAGCTCGCGGGTAAATTCGGAAGTCAGTGTGTTGTAGTGGCTATCGATACTAATAAGACTGATGACAACTGGATCGTCTTTGTCGACGGAGGACGTACTCCCGTTCAGCTTAAAACAGTTGAATGGGCTGTAAAGGCAGCTAAGCTTGGCGCCGGGGAGATACTTCTGACTTCAATGGCAAATGATGGCACCAAATCGGGTTTTTCAATCGACATAACAGCAGATGTATGCAGAAATGTCAATGTACCTGTCATAGCTTCAGGCGGAGCTGGAAAAATGGATCATTTCAAAAACCTTTTCCTTAATACCGATTGTAGTGCAGCACTTGCAGCAGGTGTTTTCCACTATGGAGAAATTGATATCAGAGAACTGAAAGAGTATCTTAGTAAAGAAAAAATCCCTATAAGGTAAAACTCTATATGTATCTCTTTATATTCTCCGTGTACCTCTTTGTAAGTTCTTATCTTTCTTTTTTTCACAGAAACCAACAGAGTTCCACAGAGAAATAGAAACTTATTGTTTGTGTAATTATGAACCAGATTGATTTCAAAAAACTAAACGGCCTTGTTCCTGTAGTCATCCAGGATAATACAACTCTCCAGATGCTGATGGTCGGATTTATGAATGAAGATGCTCTGTCTCAGACTCAGAAAGAGGGAAAGGTTACCTTTTTCAGCCGTACTAAAAACCGTTTGTGGACAAAAGGCGAAACATCGGGGAACTTCCTGTACGTAAAAGAAATAATCACAGATTGTGATAACGATACACTTCTGATAAAAGTCGATCCTGCCGGACCGGCTTGTCACAGAGGCACTAATTCCTGCTTTGATAACGATTCCCCGAAAGGATTTCTTTACAAACTCGAACAAATTGTTAACCAGAGAATTGATGATGATATAAAGGATTCCTATACAAACAAGATATACAGGAAAGGGATTAATAAAGCTGCCCAGAAAGTCGGTGAAGAGGCTGTTGAGCTCATAATTGAAGCCAAAGATGATAATAAAGACCTGTTCGTTAACGAGGCAGCCGACCTGCTTTATCACCTCCTGATCCTCCTGAAATCAAAAGGAGTCACAATTAACGATATTGAGGACTGCCTTGCTGCACGACATGCAGGATCAGGATAATTGCCTGACAGACTGTGCATGACCGGATGTCGGAACACTTTTATGTTTTCACAGTATCCGCCAGAATGGCATGATACCACCCCGCCAAAAACCGCACAATGTAAAAGATTTGTATAATGATCAGCTGTTAAAGGAGGGTATGCTTTGTCCCGGATCCTCAGATTGACAGCTGTGGACAACTGAAGTGAGTTTAGAACAGATATCTTAACTTCTTTCGGCAACTTTATATTTTTGTTAATATTTTAAACTTCTCTTACTTTTTTTCTTGCTATTTTAAAAAATAGCTTACTTTTGTAACATCGATTTGTGACAAAATGTACATTACACAGAACTATAGTGCCTCTTATTTTTTCTTCTTTTATTTTATGAAAGAATAAGGGGATGTTTGTGTAAAAATGAATATAATTAATTAGCAAAGTCCCCGTAGTACGGGGACTTTTTTTTTAAATATAATAAAAATGAAAATTGCAATCCAGGGAGAAACGGGATCATTTCACGAAGTGGCAGCCAGACAATACTTCAATAAGGAATCTATTGAAATTGTACCATGTACAACTTTTGATCTCACACTGATGTCCGTGAAGGATAATCTGGCAGATTTTGCAATGATAGCAATTGAAAATGCACGATCGGGAAGTATTCTTTCAAACTATACCCTGATAAGGGAATCGGGCATGAAAATACTCGGAGAGCATAATCTGAGAATTGTTCAGAACCTAATGGCTATGCCTGGTCAGACAGTTGCCACTATAAGGGAAATAAGGTCTCATCCTATTGCTTTTAATCAATGTATGGTATTTCTCAGCAAGCT